>JBFGZM010000176.1:0-7487 GCA_041586815.1 Marinobacterium sp.
GGAATACCGGCCCTATCGAGCAGACCGGATCTAAGGAAAGCTGAGACGAATGGGTGATCTAGCCAAAGAGATTCTGCCAGTCAATATCGAGGACGAGCTGAAACAGTCGTACCTGGATTATGCCATGAGCGTGATTGTCGGCCGGGCGTTGCCAGACGTGCGCGACGGCCTCAAGCCTGTGCATCGCAGAGTGCTGTTCGCGATGAGCGAACTGAATAATGACTGGAACAAACCATACAAGAAGTCCGCTCGTGTCGTTGGTGACGTGATCGGTAAATACCACCCTCACGGCGACAGTGCCGTGTATGACACCATCGTGCGAATGGCGCAGGACTTTTCCATGCGCTATCCGCTGGTAGACGGCCAGGGCAACTTTGGTTCCGTCGATGGCGACTCCGCAGCTGCCATGCGTTACACCGAAATTCGCATGGCCAAGATCTCCCACGATCTGCTGGCTGACCTGGACAAGGAAACCGTCGACTACGTGCCCAACTATGACGGCACGGAACAGATTCCCGATGTGCTGCCGACCCGGGTTCCGAACCTGCTGATCAACGGCTCCTCCGGTATCGCGGTGGGTATGGCGACCAACATACCGCCGCACAACCTGTCCGAGGTGGTGCGCGGCTGTATTGCGCTGATTGATGACAGCAGTCTGTCAGTCGACGATCTGATGGAATACATTCCGGGGCCTGACTTCCCGACCGGTGGCATTATCAATGGTCGTGCCGGCATCCTGGAAGCCTATCGTACGGGGCGCGGGCGCATCTATGTGCGTGCCAAGCACCATATTGAAGAAGACCCCAAGACCAGTCGCGCCGCGATTATCGTCACGGAAATTCCGTATCAGCTCAACAAGGCTCGCCTGATCGAGAAGATCGCCGATCTGGTAAAGGAAAAACGCCTGGAAGGCATTTCCGAGCTGCGGGATGAGTCCGACAAGGACGGCATGCGCATCGTGATCGAACTGCGTCGTGGCGAAGTGCCGGACGTGGTGGTCAACAACCTGTTTGCCCAGACCCAGATGGAAAGTGTCTTTGGCATCAACGTTGTCGCTCTGGTCGACAACCAGCCGAAGATTCTGGACCTCAAGTCGCTGATCGAAAACTTCATTCGCCACCGGCGCGAAGTGGTCACCCGTCGTACGGTATACCTGCTGCGCAAGGCACGTGAACGCGGTCATATCCTTGAAGGCCTGGCGGTGGCACTGGCGAACATCGATCCGGTGATTGAGCTGATCAAGCGCTCGCCCACCCCGGCCGAAGCGAAGGAAGGCCTGATTGCCATGGCCTGGGAGCCGGGCAATGTGCTCGATATGCTGGAGCGGGCGGGCGAAGATGCCTGCCGTCCGGAGGACCTCGAGCCGCAGTTTGGCCTGCGTGAAGGTCATTACCATCTGTCGCCGGTTCAGGCGCAGGCGATTCTGGATCTGCGTCTGCACCGCCTTACCGGGCTGGAGCACGAGAAGCTGATCGGCGAATACCGCGAGCTGCTAGAACGCATCGCTGAGCTGCTGGAAATTTTGGGTTCCCACGCGCGCCTGATGGATGTGATTCGTGAAGAACTCGAAGCGGTACTCGAAGAGTACGGTGACGAGCGTCGCACCGAAATTACGGCATCACGCCGTGACCTGACGGTGGCGGACCTGATCACGGTAGAGGACATGGTTGTCACCATTTCCCACGGTGGTTATGCCAAGACACAGCCACTGACCGACTACCAGGCCCAGCGCCGTGGCGGTCGTGGCAAGTCGGCCACGACGATGAAGGATGAGGACTTTATCGAGCACCTGCTGATTGCCAGTACCCACGATACGATCCTGTGCTTTACCAGTCGTGGCAAGGTGTACTGGCTGCGCGTGTTTGAGATTCCCCAGGCCAGCCGCGCGGCCCGCGGTCGTCCGATCGTGAATATTCTGCCGCTGGATGAAGGTGAGCGCATCACCACGATTCTGCCGGTGAACGAGTACCGCGAAGACCGCTTTGTCTTTATGGCCACCGCTAACGGTACCGTGAAGAAAACGCCGCTCAACAGTTTCTCCCGTCCGCGTACCAGTGGCCTGATTGCCCTGGGGCTGGATGAGGGTGACACCCTGATCGGTGCTGCCATCACCACAGGGGTCGATGACATCCTGCTGGTGACCAGCGCCGGCAAGGCAATGCGCTTCGAGGAAGATGCCGTGCGGGCCATGGGTCGCCTGGCGCGCGGTGTGCGCGGCGTGCGCATGCAGCCGGGTACCTCGGTGATATCTCTGATCATTCCACAGCCCGAGGGCAAGGTGCTGACCGCCTCGGCTCGGGGCTTTGGCAAGCAGACTGCCATTGATGACTTCCCTCGCAAGGGGCGTGGTGGTCAGGGCGTGATTGCCATGCAATGCACCGACCGTAATGGCGATCTGGCCGGTGCGGTACAGGTATTCACCGGTGATGACGTCATGCTGATCAGTAACCGTGGCACCATGGTTCGTACCCGCACCGAGGAAATCTCGGAGCTGAGCCGCAACACCCAGGGTGTGATGCTCATTCGGGTGGCTGAAGACGAAACGCTGGTCGGGCTGGCGCGGATCGAAGAGCCGGAAGAGGTTGAGTTGCCGGAAGGCGGCGAGGACGCTGATGGCGAGGTGATTGACGGTGAATCTGCAGTTGTGGACGTCGGTCAGGTCGACGATGCGTCAGAACAGGGCCCTGCGCCTGACACCGAGGCGTAATCCCGCGGCGGCCCTTAGGGGCCGTCGCCTTTTATCTGTAATCTGTATCAAGTTTGAGCGAGAACATGAGTCGCAAATACAATTTCAGTGCTGGTCCCGCGGCGTTGCCGGCTGAGGTCCTGGAACAGGCCCGTGATGAAATGCTCGACTGGCATGGCCAGGGGCTGTCGATCATGGAAATGAGTCATCGCAGCGACGCCTTTGTCTCGGTTGCGCAGCAGGCCGAGCAGGATCTGCGTGACCTGATGGCCATTCCGAACAACTACAAGGTGCTGTTCCTGCAGGGGGGCGCCACCAGTCAGTTTGCCATGGTGCCGCTGAACCTGCTGGGCGACAAAAGCAGCGCCGATTACATCAATACCGGTATCTGGTCCAAGAAAGGCATTGCTGAAGCGAAGCGCTACGGCACTGTACGCCTGGCTGGCAGCACAGAATCCGAGCGGTTTACCCGGGTGCCGGGTCAGGCCGAGCTGGATCTGGATCCCGGCGCGGCCTACGTGCACTACACGCCGAACGAAACCATCGGCGGTGTCGAGTACAATTATATTCCGGATACGGGTTCGGTGCCGCTGGTGGCGGACATGTCTTCCAGCATTCTGTCCCGCCAGATCGATGTCAGCCGTTTTGGTCTGATTTACGCCGGCGCTCAGAAGAACATCGGCCCGGCCGGCCTCACCGTGGTGATCGTTCGCGAAGACCTGCTGGGCAAGGCATCGGCAAACACGCCTGCCATGTTCGACTACCAGGTGCACGCCGCAGCGGATTCCATGAATAACACCCCGCCAACGTTCGGCTGGTATCTGGCGGGTCTGGTTTTCCAGTGGCTCAAACGCCAGGGAGGCGTAGCGGCTATCGAAGCGGTGAACCGTCGCAAGGCGGCCAAGCTTTATGCCTATATAGATAGCAGCAACTTTTACGCCAACCCCATAGCACCGGACTGCCGTTCCTGGATGAACGTGCCCTTCACCCTGGCGGATGCCGGGCTGGACGGGCGCTTTCTGGAACAGGCCGAGGCAGCGGGGCTGCTGAATCTGCAGGGTCACCGGTCGGTTGGCGGCATGCGGGCGAGCCTCTACAACGCGGTGCCGGAGGCGGCCGTGGATGCGTTGATTGATTTCATGCAGACATTTGCCCAGCAGAACGCCTAAGCCAGATACGAGAGTGGCACAGCCATGAGTGACCAGGAAAAGGAACTGCAGGTACTGCGGGATCAGATTGATCAGATCGATCAGCAGCTACAGACTCTGCTCAACCAGCGTGCAGCCTGTGCTCAGCAGGTTGCCGAGGTGAAACAGAAATACCAGGGCGCTCGCGAGGCGGTCTTCTACCGTCCCGAACGCGAAGCCCAGGTTCTGCGCCGGGTCATGGCGCGCAACACCGGGCCCTTGCCGGAGCGTGATGTTGCAAGGCTGTTTCGTGAAGTAATGTCGGTGTGTCTGGCGCTGGAACAGCCCATGCGTATCGCCTTCCTGGGGCCCGAGGGCACCTTTACCCAGCAGGCGGCGGTGAAGCATTTCGGCCTGTCGGCAATTACCGCACCGCTGGGGTCGCTGGATGAGGTCTTTCGCGAGGTGGAAGCCGGCACGGCCCACTATGGTGTAGTGCCGATCGAAAACACCAGCGAAGGCATGGTTAACCACACCTTGCATCTGTTTTCCCGTTTCCAGCTGTCCATTGTGGGTGAAGTGGAGCTGAGCATCCATCATCACCTGCTGGTGCGCCCGGATATCGACCGCAATACCGTGACCCGGATTTACGCCACTCAGTCGGCCCTGGCCCAGTGTCGGCGCTGGCTGGATGCACACTATCCGTCGGTGGAACGGGTGGCGGTGGCCACCAATGCCGATGCGGCCCGTGAGGCGTCGGTCGAGTCTGACCTGGGGCTGGCTGCGGCCATAGGCAGCGAGCTGGCCATCGAGCTGTATCCGTTACAGGTCGCGGTACGCAATATCGAGGATCAGGCCGAAAGCAGCAGTCGCTTCCTGATTCTGGGGCGCCAGGATGTTGGTCCCAGCGGGCATGACAAGACTTCCATTCTGGTCTGTGCCCACGACAAGCCGGGTGCCCTTTATGACCTGCTGGCACCGTTTCGCCAGCGTGGTATCAGTCTTACGCGAATCGAGACCCGCACCCTGTCGGGGCCCTGGAATAGCGTGTTCTATATTGATTTCGAAGGCCATGTATCCGATGCGCCGGTGCAGGCGCTGTTCAAGGAGCTGGAAGCGGAATCGCTCGAACTCAAGCTCCTCGGATCCTACCCGCAGGCGGTGCTCTAAGGTTCCGTCATCGCAGGAGTCGCAAGATGGGTTGTGATTTTATCGCCCGGGCCACCCCGGGTGTGCAGGGGCTGCAGCCGTATGTCCCCGGCAAGCCGGCACAGGAGCTCGAGCGCGAGCTGGGCCTGTCCAATATCGTCAAGCTGGCCAGCAATGAAAACCCGCTGGGCCCAAGCCCCCGGGCGCTGGCCGCGGCACAGCGGGCGCTGAGTGAGCTCCACCTCTATCCTGATGCCAGTGGCTATCGTCTGAAGCAGGCGCTGCAGCAGCACTATGGCTTGGCACCGGAGAATATCACCCTGGGCAACGGCTCCAATGATGTGCTCGAGCTGATTGCCCGTGCCTTTTTGCGCCCGGGCGATGAGGTGATCTACTCCCAGTATGCCTTTCTCGTCTATCCGATTATTACCCAGGCCAGCAGTGCCACCGCCGTCGTGACGCCGGCGCGGAACTGGGGGCATGATCTGGATGCCATGCTGGCGGCTGTGACGGAGCGCACCCGGCTGGTATTTATCGCCAATCCCAATAACCCGACGGGTACCTGGTTAACCCGGGGGCAGCTCTGTGCCTTTCTGGATGCGCTGCCATCATCGGTGATCCTGGTACTGGACGAGGCCTACACAGAATACAGCGAAGACCCCGAGTTTCCGGATGGTCTGGGGCTGCAGTCCCGTTATCCCAACCTGGTGGTGACCCGAACCTTCTCCAAGGCCTGGGGGCTGGCAGGCCTGCGGATCGGTTTTGCCGCGGCCAATACCGACATTACCGACCTGCTGAACCGAGTGCGTCAGCCGTTTAACGTGTCCGGCCCAGCCCTGGCCGCCGCCGAAGCGGTGCTGGGGGACAGCGACTACCTGGCGCGCACTCTGGACAATAACCGCACCGGCATGCGCCAGCTGGTCACCGGGCTCCGGGCTCTGGGGCTGACGGTAATTCCGTCGGCGGGCAACTTTGTCTGTGTTGGTCTGGGGCGCCCGGCGGCGCCTGTGTATCAGCAGTTGCTGCACAAAGGCGTGATCGTGCGCCCGGTGGCCAACTACCTGATGCCTGATCATCTGCGTATCAGTATTGGCCTGGAGACAGAGAACCTGCGCTGTTTGCAGATGCTCGAAGAGGTTTTGTCTGCGTGAAACTTTCCATCAACAAGGTGCTGGTGATTGGTCTGGGGCTGATCGGCGGCTCCCTGGCGAAGGCTCTGAAACAGCGCCGCTACTGTCAGCATGTGATTGGCTATGACCGTAATCCGGCAGAGCTGGAGGCAGGTCTGGCACTGGGGGTTATCGACGAAGTAGCTCTGGATCTGCGCGAGGCTGTAGCCGGGGCCGATCTGGTGGTGCTGGCTGTGCCGGTGAAGGCGACGGATGCGGTGCTGGCAGAGATTGCCCCGGTGCTGCATGCGCATACACTGCTGACCGATGTCGGCAGTACCAAGGGGAATGTCGTGGCCGCGGCCGAAGCGGCATTTGGCACCTTGCCGGCCACCTTTGTGCCTGGTCACCCGATTGCCGGTTCCGAAAAGAGTGGTGTGGCCGCGGCCGATGCGCACCTGTTTGAACGCCACAAGGTGATACTGACGCCAACGCCTGCGTCCTCGGCCGAGGCTACGCTGGTGATTGCCAGAATGTGGCAGGCAGTGGGAGCCCAGGTGTTGCAAATGGAGGTGGGGCGCCACGATCAGGTACTGGCCGCGACCAGCCACCTGCCGCACCTGCTGGCATTTTCGCTGGTCGATACCCTGGCGGCGGAAGCCGCCAATACGGATATTTTTCGATATGCCGCCGGAGGTTTTCGTGACTTCACCCGTATCGCGGCATCTGATCCCACCATGTGGCATGACATCTGCTTGACCAATGGTGATGCCATTCTGGCGCAGCTGGATCGTTTCAGCGCCGGGGTGGAAAAGCTGCGTCTTGCCATCAGTTCGGCCGACAGTCAGGCCATGCTGGGGATTTTTACCCGGGCCAAGGCGTCGCGGGATCATTTCAGCCGCATCCTTTCCAGTTCTGCCTATTCACAGAATCAACACAGCGGACCGGTAGATTATCGGGCGCAGCCGGGAGCCGCGCTGAGTGGCCAGGTGCGGTTGCCGGGTGACAAGTCGATTTCGCACCGGGCCATCATGCTGGGCTCCCTCGCCGAGGGTATTACCTGCATTGAAGGTTTTCTCGAAAGCGAAGACAGCCTGGCCACGCTGCAGGCGTTTCGCGACATGGGGGTGGTGATCGAAGGACCGCACCAGGGGGCGGTGAAAATATATGGTGTCGGGCTGCACGGGTTGCAGCCACCGCCGGGGCCGCTTTATCTGGGGCGTTCGGGCATGTCGATGCGCCTGCTGTGCGGTGTACTGGCCGGGCAGGTATTCGATACCGAGCTGACGGGGGACCTGTCGCTATCGTGCTGGCCCATGGAGCAAGTGGTACGGCCATTGCGCCGGATGGGGGCTGATATTGAAACTGCGGATGGCGGGCTGCCGCCGCTGCGCATCCGTGGTGGGCAGTCGCTCC
>JBFGZM010000177.1:0-7469 GCA_041586815.1 Marinobacterium sp.
GCCTCCTGACACTGGTGCTGATCAAAACCGTAGTTCAGCTGCACGGCACCAATATTGCCCATCAGCAGCGCGGTCGGCGCAAGGTGACGCAGTTCAAAACTGGCCCGCGCTTTCGGCTGCGTGAACATCACCCGCTGCGACCCCACCGCCAGGGCAACCTGACAGCGCTCGGCGGCCTCGGCCAGATTGTGATTGATGGTACGTACCAGTGCATGATCGCCGCCGGTCATGGAGGAGATCAGCAGCGGAAAACTGAGGGTCTTGCCCAGCAGCGTCGTGGAGCTGTCGATGGCAGCCAGGTCCAGATTCGGCAATGCCCGGTGACGCAACTGTATGCGATCGAACCAGGCACCGCCGCGCTCGATGGCAGGGTCCCTTTCGATAGCCCTGATATGCTGAATCTTGCGCTCGTTCGTCGGGTCCGACATTATCGCTCCAGCTTGAGATGAGCCTCCATCAGCTCACCGGGGTTGGTTTGCGCGGCCAGCAGAGACAGCTCTCCACAGAGCACCGTTGCACCACAGATGGCCGCCAGGCGCTGGGCATTGACGCCAGGCTCGCGCGCCTCCTTGCAGCCCAGCAGTCGCAGATTTTCCTCAACGAAATCGAGCCCCTTGCCATTGCCCACGGTACCGACGATAAGATTGGGCAGGGTGCAGGAAAAATAGAGATCACCGTTGCGCACTTCAGCGTGCACTACGCCCTGGGACCCTTCAATAATATTGGCGGCATCCTGCCCCGTGGCCAGATAGAATGCCAGCAGCATGTTCGCATAATGCGCGTTGGCGCTGCGCAAACCGCCGGCGATCAGCGTGCCGATCAGGTTTTTCTTGATATTGAGGTCAACCACCTTCTCCGGCGTGGTATGCAGCTTGCGCTCGCACAGCGCCCGCGGAATCAGGATCTCGGTCACCACATACTTGCCTCGACCGAGAATGCCATTCACCGCCGTGGCCTTCTTGTCGGAGCAGTAGTTGGCCGAAATCGAAGAATAGCGCAACCCCGGATACTCGGACAGAATCCACGGAATCAGCTTGTCTGCCGCATTGGTGACCATGTTGTGGCCGGAGGCATCACCGGTGGTGAATTCCAGACGCAGATAAATCAGGTTGGCCACCACCTGCGAGTGCATGTCGATCAGCTGGGCAAAGCGACTGGACTGACCCACCACCACGTTCATGTCCTGACGCCGGCTCTTGATCGACTGCAGAGCCTGATGCGCGGCCCAGGCATCGTCCGCTTCCAACAATACAGAACGACTCATGCGCTCATCGATCACCGACGTCCTGATGCCGCCAGCCAGCACGGATATTCGGGCACCGCGGCCCACCGAATGCCACAGCGGCGTTTCGTAGGTCGCCAGCGGCACCCACACTTTTTCATCAACCAGGTGGCCCGTCAGTCGAATGGGCCCTACCGAGCGCATCGGTATGGGGGCCTGTTGGATCTTGTGTGCTTTCATAAGTGGGTATGCCGCACCAATTAAAAAGGGTTGCGCCATGCAACCCTTGAGCTTTATGAATGTTCAGGCAGCGCGGATTTTATCCAGCCGCCTGAGCAGATGCAAACCAAGCCCGTTACGGATTGGTGCCCGCCACCTCGGTGGACTCCATCATGGCACCATCCTGCGGCAGCGATACGTCGAGCGCGCTGAGCAGCTGGCCAGTGCCATTGATGACCCGATACTGGGAAATCAGGTAATCAAAGGTGGCGTCTGTGAGGGTGTTCTTGGCCGAGAATACCTCGTTCTCGGTATCCAGCAAGTCGAGCAGCGAACGCTGACCGATATCGAACTGCTTCTGGTACGAGTCGCGGGTTTTCTCCGCGGAGGCCACGTACTGCTCGAGGAATTTCACCTGCTGGCCAAGAATTTCATAGGCGTTCCAGGACAACCCCAGACCCTGCACCACCTGACGATCAGCGCTGTTGCGGATCTCTTCGGCTTCATGGATCTGGTACTGGGTTTTGCGGATGCGGGCATTGTCCGAGCCGCCATTATAGAGGTTGTAGCGAAGACGCAGCATGGCGGTGAAGTCTTCGTTGTCGCCGCCAACACCGTCGATGTCGTTGAACAGGGTGCGCTCCATCTCAAAATGGAAGGTTGGCAGTCGACGGCTGTATGCCGCTTCGTATTGCGCCCTGGCCGCCTCGATATCGGATGCCGCAAGCTGCAGGGTCGGCTGGTTGGCCGCGGCCTGCTCCAGCGCCTGATCGAGACTTGTCGGCAGATTCAGCCCCATGGGTACTTCGAACTGTGCCGGCGGTTCAGCCCCCACCACGCGTATATAGTTGGCCCTGGCATCACGCAGATTGTTGTCCGCCGCCAGCACGTTGACTTCAGCCAGCGCCAGCCGGCTCTCGGCCTGCTGAATGGAGGACAGGCTGCCGAGCCCGGACTCCGAACGCTTGCGAATCTGATCATAGATACGAACGTGGTTGTAGAGGGTTTCCTTGGACAGACGCAGCAGCTCCTGGCGGCGAATCAGCTCAAGATAGCTGCGCGTCGTGTCCAGCCCAAACTGTTCGGCGACTTCACGCACACGGGCATCAGCTGAACGCAGCCGCGCTTCCTGGCGCTGTACTTCGCTTTCGGTTGCCAGCCCATCGTACAGCATCTGGCGGAAGTTCAGCGTCGCCTCTTTGCGCCACATGTCCGTATCGCCGTCGCCCGTCGCTCCCTGGGCGCTGCGGGTTGTCGGACTGTCGGTCCACTCATACCCTACACCCAGTAACAGGTCGATATCGGGATAACGCCCACCGATTGCCTCGCGTACTTCCTCAGCCACGGCGCGCTTGGCATTGAGTGCCGCCGCCACTTCCGGGTTCTGCAGCATGGCGTCAGCAACCACCTGCTCCAGTGGTGCGGCCTGGGCGACCTGAATCGCCGAGGCAACAGCCAAACTCAAGAGTACCCCTGTTTTTCTACTCATCTTCCGAATCTCCATAGCAGCGACTTCCGCCAACCGTTCAATGAATTGTGTGTCGTTCCTGCGCCATAAGGATCAGCGAGACCCGATCTCCGGCTCCGGTTTTCCTTAGTATGGCACTTATGTGCGCTTTTACAGTTCGTTCCGTGATCTGCAGTTCCCTCGCTATTTGCTTGTTTGACGCGCCGGTCATCAGTATATCCAGCACCTGCTGCTCCCGCTCACTCAAATCCGCAGCCAGCCCGACTTTCTCCGACTGCACCGACAATAAGGTCGAAGGATGACCATTGAGCAGTCGCTTGACCAGTTGCTGCATCACCGAGGGTGTGGCCCAGATATCACCACGCCATACCGTTTCAAGCAGCTGCTGCATAAGAGAACCGGTAATGTAGGTACTGGCATAGCCCCTGGCACCCTGCGCCAGCAACCGAATTCCCTCATCATTCTGCGGCCGGTCCGCCAGAATAACGAACAGCTGCTGCAGGGACTCAAGTCGCTGAATCAGGGCCCGGCGCTGCTCCGGCGCGACAGAATCCAGGTGCAGCAGAATCAGACCATCAGGCAAGCCTTCACCGAGCTCCTGCGCCTGCAGCTGGCGCGCGGAATAATCCGCGAGCAAGCGACCCCAGCGAGCCGTGACATTGGCGTGTACTGAAAAAAAACCAAGATGCATGTCAGCGTTCCGTGAAAGCCCGATCCCGGGCCTTGAGTATCGGCTTCAAAATGTAGTCCATTACTGTTTTCTTGCCTGTCAGAATATCCACGCTCACCGTCATGCCGGCGATCAGCGGCAACTTCTGCTCCGCATTGCCCAAATAGGGCTGTTTGGTTTCAAGGCGCACCAGATAATACGCCTGTTTTTCTTCATCCAGGATGGTACTCGGTGAAACAAACTCTACGGTGGCATCCAGCCCCCCGTAAATGGAGAAATCATAGGCAGAAACCTTCACCGTTGCCGGCAGCCCAACACGGATCTGAGCAATATCGGCCGGGCGCACCCGCGCCTCCACCAGCAGGCGATCTTCCCAGGGCACGATATTCAGCAGCTGATCACCGGGCTGCACCACCCCCGCGACGGTATTCACCAGCAGCTGCTTTACGGTGCCCTTGACCGGCGAGCGCACCTCGGTACGGGTAATCCGGTCCTGCATGCCCTGCAGCGTTTCCTTCAGACGCGCCAGCTCTCCGCTCACTTCGTTCAGCTCGGCACGGGCCTTGGAGCGAAACTGCAGCTCGCCTTCATTAAGGCGGCTGCGATGCTCGGCAATGGCTGCCTCAATACGCGGAATGCTGAGACGGATCCCCGCCAGCTCGCCCTTCATGTCATTGACCTGGCGACGCAGGCGCAGATACTCGACCTCCGAGATAACCCCCTCACCCACCAGAGGCTGCATGATATTCAGCTCCTGCAGCAGCAGGTTGTAGCTGCTGCGAATCTGCTCCTCCTTGGACCTGGCCTCACGCAGCTCCTGCCGCCGCTGCTCAAGCTGACGCCCGGTCGTGGCCAGGTTTGCACTCAGCTCCTCCTCCCGGGCCCGGTACAGATTGCGCTCTCGCTCCAGTTGCAGCGCAAACGCTACCGGGTAGTCTTCGGGCGCCACAAAGGGCGTATCATCCGCCTCGGCCTGCAGCCGGGCCACCTTGGCGACGAGCTCAAACTCGCGCACCTGGCTCTCGTTAAAGGAGCTGGCGAAACGGGTGTCGTCAATGCGCAGCAACACCTGGCCACGCTCCACCAGGTCGCCTTCACGCACCAGAATTTCGGACACGATACCGCCCTCCAGATTCTGTACGACCTGCAGTTGCCGCGACGGAATAATCTCCCCATCGCCGCGGCTGATTTCATCCAGCTCCGCCCAATTGGCCCAGAGTACCGCCAGCAGCACGAACAGGGCCATAACCCAGAGCAGAACGCGGGCACTGCGCGGGGTCTGCTCCAGCATGGCCTCACTGATACTGGTCATGAACTGGGTGTCTTGCGGGTTGGTGATCCTTTTCATATCGGTTCTCTAGGTCCGGATCTGCAGACGGCCCTGCTTGAGCGCATCCAGTACGGCCTGCTTGGGACCGTCGGCGACCACCTTGCCGCCATCAATGACTATCAACCGATCCACCAGCGTCAACAAGGACATCTTGTGAGTAACCAGCAACAGGGTACGCTCAGCAGCATAGCTGGCCAACTGCTTTTTGAGATACTCTTCAGAGGCGTTATCCATGGCATTGGACGGTTCATCCAGTACCAGCACACTGGGGTCATGAATCAGCGCCCGCGCCACGGCGACCGCCTGACGCTGCCCCCCGGACAGGGCTGCACCGCGCTCGCCCACCTGCATGTCAAACCCCAGCGGGTGGCGATTGATAAAATGATCGGCGCCGGCAAGCGCCGCTACCCGCAACACCTGCTCATCACTGGCGTGGGGGGAACCCAGGGTAATATTGTCTCGCAGCGTGCCGGCAAACAGCATAATGTCCTGGGGAACATACCCCAGATGACGGCGCAGATCGACCGGATCAATCTGACTGATATCGATTCCGTCGATGCGAATGGCCCCCTCGCTGGCACTGTAGAGCCCCATGAGCAGCTTTTCGATGGTCGACTTGCCGGAACCGATACGCCCAATGAGTGCGACCTTTTCACCGGCCTGGATACGAAAGGACACCTGATCCAGCGCTTTCTGCTGCTCATCCGGGTAGGCGAATGAAACCTGATTGAACTCGATGGCCCCTTTCAGCACCGGGCGATGCACAAAATGCCGGTCCTCTTCCCGCTCCTCCGGCATGGCCATGATCTGGTTCAGTGTTTTCAGTGCGGTGGACGCCTGGTGAAAGTTGGTAATCAGCCCCGCCAGTTGCCCCATGGGCGCAATCACCCGGCCCGCCAGGATCACACTGGCGATCAGGGCACCGAGGGTCAACTCGTTTTCACTGATCAGGTAGACACCGAAAATAACCAGGGCGGTGGTCGTCAGCTGCTGCACCAGGCCGGCAAAGTTCACCACGGACGATGACAGCATGCGCGAACGCAGACCCCAGCGCGCGATATAGCCGCCGGCCTGCTCCCAGCGCAATTGCAGCGGCGAAGCAGCACGCTGCGTCTTGACCGTTTCCATTGCCGTCAGGGTTTCGATCAGAATCGAATTTTTCTGGGACGCCGACTCGAAGGTCTTTTCGACGGACTCCCGCAGGCGCGGCCGAACGATCAGCGAAAAGACATAAATGACCGGAATCGCCACCACGGGCACGACAACCAGGGGGCCGCCGATCAAACCGATGACCGCCAGAAATATCAGCGCAAAGGGGATATCGATCAGCACCGTATTGACGGTGGAACTGAGCATGGAGCGAATGCTTTCGAATTCGCGCAGGTTGTTGGCAAAGGAGCCGACAGAGCGCGGCATGGCACCATACTTGATGGCCTGCACCTTTTCGAACAGCAGGGCCGACAGCAGGATATCGGTTTTCTTGCCCGCCACTTCGATGAAATAGGCGCGCAGCATTTTCAGGCCGAAATCAAAGATGTACACCACGAAAAGGCCGATGGCCAGCACCCAGAGCGTTTCGATGGCAGCGTTGGGCACCACCCGGTCATAAACGTTCATCACAAACAGCGGGCTGGCGAGTACGAACAGGTTGATCATCAGGGACGCCAGCAGCACGTCCCGGTAAATGGCCACAGAACGCTTTAAAGTTCCCCAGAACCAGTGCCCTTCACGGTCGGCCAGAACCTTGGATACACGCTCACTGTAGCGATATTCCAGCCGCACAAAGATGGCAAAGCCCGTGTAGTGCTCACCAAGCTCCCGCAAGCCAATACGGTGCTTGCCGCCACTCTCGGGCTGAATGATAAAGGCGGAGCCATCCTCGGGATCAAGCTCCTGCAAAATGCAGGCCTGACCACCCTCCAGAAGCAATACCACAGGCAACACCAGCGGCGTGATCTCGGCCAGCGGACGCCGCATTACCCGCGCGACAAGACCCGCCCGCTTGGCCGCCTGCACAAACAGCTTTGGCGTCAAACGGCCATCGTCTAGCGGCAGCCCGGCGCTGAGCACCTCAGCCGAGAGCGGATTGTGATTCTGCTTGCTAAGCTCTACCAGACAACTCAGGAGAGGGTCTTGAATTTCGTCCATGTCCTTGACCTGCTCGGAACGCGGCCTACATACTAGCACGCAACCTAACTACCTGATATCCCTGCCCAGATGCTCTATGCAATAAGGAACCCGGAAGGTCGAATTATTGGCCTGACCGAATCTGCCCGGCCCGGATCACAGGCCGTCGACGTGAAAAACCGGGAAGTTCTCGAGTTTCTGTCAATCAACGATGAAGACTTCTCTGCCGAGGAGTTTCTCGAGCAGTCTGATGTCGGCACCGTGCGCATCATCGAGGACATGATCGATGTATTGATCGCCAAAAACCTGATCCTTTTTACGGACTTCCCGCTGGCTTCCCAAAAAAAGCTGCTCAGCCGCAAGCTGGCTCGCACCATCATCCAGTCGGACCCGCCGGAGCCAGATACAGGCCCCGCCGACAGTCCGAAGTCGC
>JBFGZM010000178.1:0-7463 GCA_041586815.1 Marinobacterium sp.
CGGTAGTGGTTTCTTCTTCACTGCGACGAACGACAACCCGATCGTGAAGCGGACGAATTTTCATCTGTTCTACTCTCCTGATCTTATTAGGATCCAAAGCTATTGTTTACAGAGAAAGGACAACAGGCCATCTGCTGCCCCAAATACTGGATGTTCAGGTTAATGGGGGCGGGGAAATGCATTTCAACAGCGCCCGCAAAAAAATTTAAAAAATTTCTGCTCGGCGCGTCACCCGCAAGACCGCCCCGGGCTGCAACCGCAGAACACGGCGGCACGCCCGCAGCGGATGTCAGAGCAACGGCGGGAAGAAGTGCGGGGGATCAGGGATCAGTCGTCTTCGCGGCGATACTCGCCATCGATGGTCTCGCCCTTGCCGTCGACACGGGGGCCAGGGCGGCGCGGGCCTTCATCTGGCCCAAAGCCGGACTGTTCAAAGGTGGAGCGGCTATGGGATGCCGCCACGATGGTGAACCGGCTCACCAGCACCTTGGCCAGCAACTGGCGGGTAAAGGGAACCAGGCAGCAGAACCCGATTACATCGGTCACGAAACCCGGCGTGATCAGCAGCGCACCGCCCACGGCCAGGACGATACCCTCAATCATTTCACCGGCCGGCATCTCGCCGGCATTCATCTTCTGTTGCGCCCGTGCCAGGGTCGACAGCCCCTGATAGCGCAGCATGTTTACACCGATGAAGGCCGACAGCAGCACCAGCCCCACCGTATACCAGGCACCAATGGCCTGACCGACGTTGATGAGCAGGGTAATTTCGATAATTGGAATGATGATAAAAAACAGGAAAAGAAACCGCATTGCCATAGCCCGGAAGAATTTTCCTCATCACACCAGATGATGACAGGATCCGCAACCGAAAAGCCGCGGCAAAGTGACGCTGGCAAATGCTGCAGTCACGTTAGACCAAAGTATAAGAAAAAGTTAACAAAAAACAGCCTCTGAAAATTTTGCATTCAGAATCAATCGCTTGAAATCAGAAAAGCTGGAAATCAGTACCCATATGTAGCAGTCTTTCGCAACAGTATGATGACAGTTGTGTGTACCGGGTAGACTTTTGTGCACCAGCGATATAGCTTTGTGCGATGCAACATACTGCAACGCACAATAAAAACGACACAAGAACCATACTTGAATCAGGTGGACAGAATGGACATTAAAGACAAGGTAATCGTAATCACAGGTGGCGGTCGCGGCCTGGGTCGCGCCATGGCGCTGGAGCTGGCCGACAAGGGCGCGCGTCTGGCCCTGGTCGACATGAACGCCGCTGACCTGGATGAAACCTCCGGTCTTTGCATGGAAAAAGGCGTGGAAGCCCGCGCCTATATCTGCAACGTGACCGAAGAAGCCGCTGTCGAACAGCTGTTCATCGATATTGCCAGCGACTTTGGCGCCATCAACGGCCTGGTCAACAATGCCGGCGTCACCCGTGATGCGCTGCTGGTCAAGGCCAAGGACGGCCAGGTTGTCTCCAAGATGACCCTGGACAACTGGAACATGGTCATGAACGTCAACCTGACCGGCACTTTCCTGTGTGCCCGTGAAGCGGCCTGCAAGATGATCGAGCTGGGCAACCCTGGCTGCATCATCAACATTTCCTCCATTTCCCGCTCCGGCAACATGGGCCAGACCAACTACACCGCCACCAAGGCTGGCGCAGAGGCCATGGCCGTTACCTGGGCCAAGGAACTGGCACGCTACGGTATCCGCGCAGCCTCCATCGCACCGGGGTTTATCGCCACGGACATGGTCATGGCCATGAAACCCGAAGCCCTGGAAAAAATGGCTGCAGGCATTCCTGCCAAGCGCCTTGGCCAGCCGGAAGAGATCGCCCGCACCGTCAGCTTTATCCTGGAAAACGACTACATCAGCGGCCGCTGCATCGAAGTCGACGGCGCCCTGCGCATCTAGCACTGTCACCTGAACACAGGTTGATTCACCTTTAAAGCCGGCGCCTGCGCCGGTTTTTTTATGGCTTTATTTACCCCGCGCTACCTGATCATGCCGATCTCAGTGACCCATCCGCCGCACCTGCTCCCAAAACGACGCTTATCACCGGAACAGGCACTTTAGACGACCGGGGATTTATCGGCCTCGCTACCTTCATGAGCTTTACTGGCCGCTTCATCGAAACGATGGCGCAACATCCAAAGCATGACCAGGGAGGGAATAACCATCAGCGCCGTCACGACAAAAAAGCGCTCCCAACCACCAAGCCAGTCGACCGCATATCCGCTAAACCCGGCCAGCGATGTTCGACTCAGGTTTCCGAGCGAAGCTAACAGCGCATACTGAGTTGCACTGAACGCCCGCCCGGTGAGTAGCGTCAGAAACGAGACGAACGCAACGGTCGAAAACGCCGTGGTGAAGTTATCAATCAGCAGGGTCAGCACCAGCAGCCACTCAACAGGACCCGCTGCTGCGAGCAACGCAAACATAAGGTTGCTCGCAGCCATCGCCGCCCCACCGACCATCAGGCCGCGAACCACGCCAAAATGGGTATTGAATACACTGCCAATCAGGGTAAAGGTAACCGTTATGAACCAGCCGAACATCTTGGTATATTCGCCGATCTGCTCATTACTAAAGCCGATCTCCTTGTAGAAAACGATAGACATCCGGCCCAGAAAGGCCTCTCCGATCTTGAACAGGAAGATAAACAGCAACAGCATGACAGCGACCTTAACGCCGTTCTTTCTAAAGAACTCGGAGAAGGGTTCGACCAGCGTCACCAGCATCCAGGTGACGGCACCCGACGTATGGAGTTGTTGGCGGTATTTTTCGTCGGCCTTGTGCTGCATCTGGTCTCGGGCTGAGCGTGGCTCCCTGATCAGGAGCGTAAACAGCATGAGCACTACCAGCACGCCGGCCATCAGCAGATAAACCCCGTTCCAACCGATTTTATCCGCCTGGGTGAAAGCGAGGTAACCTGGCCAGGCGTAGCCGGTCCACCAGCCGATCACAGCCATTGCTGCGGCAGGCGGCATCTTGTTCCGCTCCCCTGGGGCGAAGTGGTCGATCCTGAACGCATCGATGGCAATGTCCTGGGTTGCCGAACTCGTCGCAATCGCCAGCGCAAGGCCACCGGCGAGCCACAAGTTAGCCGTCGGGTCCACCGTCGCAATCAGCAATACAAACGCCAGCATCAGCAGTTGTGTCGTGAAGATCCAGCTACGCCGTTGTCCGAGCCGCCCGATAACCGGCAAATGAACACGATCCACCAGCGGAGCCCAGAAAAAGTTGATTGCATAGACCATCGCAACCGACCCCAGCAAGCCGATTTCGCTGCGGCTAATCCCGGCATCACTCAACCAGCCACTAAGATTGCTGCCAATCAGGACAAACGGGAAACCACTGCTACAGCCCATCAGGAATACCCACAGCAAGCGAATATCCGCGTAGTGACCGAGGGTTTTTTTCCAGGATTGCGGCATATCGTCGGCTCTTGATACAGGGAATGGGAGCGGGTGAGTATATCTGAAAACGGGGCCCGCAAGTCTGCGCTCATCCGGATCCTCTGACGACACTCGCCGGGCAGCCTGCTGGGCGTCCGTTTTGGCCTGATGCGGATTCTGTTTATCGGCGCGGTGCTGGCCGCCACCACCAACCTGCTGTTTTCCGCCCTGGCGCTCACCGGGCACAGTGTCGGCTTCCTGATCGTCACCGTCTCATTGGACAACTTCAGCGCCGGCATTGCCACGGCAGCCTTTATCGCCTACCTGTCGAGTCTGACAAGTATCAGCTATACCGCAACGCAATATGCGCTTTTCAGCTCGGTCATGCTGCTACTGCCAAAATTTTTGGCGGGATTCTCCGGTGATGCCGTTAACCTGGTCGGCTACCCCCTGTTTTTTGCGGGGACGGCCCTGCTCGGCATGCCAGTCCTGCTGCTGATCTGGCTGGCGTCACGACACACGGACGTGGCAACCGAGCAATCACGCAAATAATAACAATTATCATTTACAAACAAGAATGAGTATCATACATTCCTGAGACCAACCAACGGGAAGGGACTGCTATGAGCTATATTATCGACGCCTGGCTGGAACGGCCGGATCCATACCTTCGCATTACCCATCGCCATACCGGCATCCGGGTTATCGAGTGGCGTAACGAGAAAATTGCCCGGCTGCTGGAGCAAGGTGTTATCTGCCCGCAGGACTTGCAGCAATCACAATGCTGCAGCAAGGACCTGGTACAGGAGCTCTTTGTGCTGGCGTGTCTGGAGGGCGGGCGCTGCGACTGCCTCAGCGGCGACAGTCAGCACTGATGGGTGACCTGCATCCCTGCTGCAGCAAAATTAGCTAACGCAGCCTTCAAGACACCCATGCCGGCCCGTTGCAGGCCGGCGAACGAAGCAGCGATTTAGTCGCGGAAGTTGTTGAACTGCAGCGGCAGCTCCAGATCGGCGGCCCGCAGCATGGCCATCACGCCCTGCAGGTCGTCACGCTTCTTGCCAGTCACACGCACCTGTTCGCCCTGTACCTGTGTCTGGACCTTGAGCTTGGCATCCTTGATCAGCTTGATGATTTTCTTGGCCAGTGCCTGATCCAGCCCCTGTTTGAGGTTCACCTGCTGGCGGGCACGCATATTGGCCTTCTCCGCATCCTTGACTTCCATGCAGCGGATATCAATCTTGCGGCTGGTCAGCTTGGCACGCAGCACTTCCAGCAACTGCTGCAGCTGGAAGTCCACCTCGGCCCAGAGCACCACATGACCATCGCCCAGTTCGAAACGCGCATCGATACCCTTGAAGTCAAAGCGGTTCTGAATTTCACGGTTGGCCTGATCCACCGCGTTGGTGACTTCATGCATGTCCAGCTCGGACACTATGTCGAATGACGGCATTACCCGATCTCCTCTAGGTTGAAGCGGCTCTCAGACTCCACGGCGCACAGCACCGGGTCGAGCCGAAGTGGGGGCATTTTAGCGAAGGCTCGTGGCCATTTCACCCATTGCACACTCTGGTTATCATAAGGCCTGTTTTCAGACTGCGGAGAGAGCATGCACTGGACAATCCTGGGCGCCGGCGCCATCGGCTGCCTCTGGGCCGCACACCTGCAGCGCGCAGGCGTACCGGTCAGCCTGATTCTGCGCACCCCTGCGCGCCTGGCGCAGTTCCAGACCCGTGGCGGCGTTACGCTGATTGATGACAGTGGCGAAACCTTCTGCTCGCTGTCTGCAGGCCTGGCCGAAAGCCCGGAGCCCATCGAGCAACTGCTGCTGTGCACCAAGGCCTACGACAGCATGGCGGCGCTGGCATCCGTGGAGCACCGCCTTAACGCCAACAGCCGCATCCTGGTGTTGCTAAATGGCATGGGCAGCCAGCAGCAGATCACGCAACAGGCAGGTGCCGAGCGCGTTCTGATCGGCTCCACCACCGATGGCGCCTACCTGCGCGCACCCTTCGAGGTCGTTCATGCCGGCCGAGGCACAACCGCCATTGGCCAGTTCAGCGATACCGGGACCAGGCTGGCGCTGCCTGAGCGTGACTTTGGCCTGCAACTGCAACAGGACCCGCAGATCGAAACCACCCTCTGGCGCAAGCTGGCCATCAACTGTGCCATCAATCCACTGACCGCAGTTCATGACTGTCGCAATGGCGCCCTGGCCACAGAACCCGCCTACACCCGGGAGCTCGAAACCCTTTGTCTCGAGTTCGAGGCTGTCGCACGTGCCTGCGGCATGTCGCTGTTCGAGACACCCCTGCAGGAACAGGCGTTGCGGGTGGCACGCCAAACCGGCGACAACTATTCTTCGATGCTGCAAGATATCCGCCACCGGCGCCCGACAGAAATCGAACAGATCACCGGGTTTCTGTGCCATGAGGCCGAGCGACTCGGTGTTGCCGTCCCGAGCCACCGTCGCATGCTCGAGCGGGTCCGCCAACGCCAGTCCTGCTACCTTTCGGAGACCCCCTCATGACCGAATCACAGCCTCCGGGCACACCGCTCGCCACACTGCTGGACCTGGCAACGCTGCAGGCGCAGGAAGAGCAGCGGTACGGGTGCCCGCCCGACATGCAGGAGCGTCGCGCCAGGCCCAAGCCCATGACCAGCAAGGAATACCGGGCCCAGATGTACCCGCTGCAGGTCGAGCTGCAAAAGCTTCAGCGTTGGGTCCAGGACAAGGGCATCCGTGTCTGCGTGCTGTTTGAAGGTCGCGACGCCGCCGGCAAGGGTGGCGCCATCAAGCGTGTAATCGAAAACCTCAACCCGCGCAGCTACCGCGTCGTCGCCTTGGGAAAACCCACCCTAGAGGAACAGGGGCAGTGGTATTTCCAGCGTTATATTCGCCACCTGCCCAACCGTGGCGAAATCGTGCTGTTTGACCGCTCCTGGTATAATCGGGCCGGTGTCGAGCGGGTGATGGGTTTCTGTACCGAAGCTCAGACAAAGGATTTTCTCCAGACCACCCCCGCCCTCGAAAACATGCTGATCAACTCCGGTGTTCACCTGGTCAAGCTCTGGTTCGCGGTCAGCAAGAAGGAGCAGCGCAAGCGCTTCCATCAACGGGAAACGGATCCGCTGAAACAGTGGAAGCTCAGTCCCATCGATATCGAAGCCCAGCGCCGCTGGAGCGACTACAGCCATGCCCGGGATGCCATGTTTCAGCACACCAGTACCCCGCAGTCACCCTGGATTCGGATCCGCTCAGACGACAAGAAACGAGCTCGCATTAACGCTATCCGCTACCTGCTCTGCCTGTTCGACTATACCGACCGCGACCCGTCAGTCCTGCAGCTTGACCGGCGCATTGTTTCAAGCCCCAAAATCACATCAACCTCTCTGCCTGCACGTCTTCGCCAGGGCGGACACTGAATACTACGGACACAAGAATGTCGGACCGTCTCAATCGCATTTACACCCGCAGCGGTGACAAGGGCACCACCGGACTTGCCGATGGCCGCCGGGTCGATAAATATCATCCCCGCATTGAAGCCCTTGGGGATATCGACGAGCTGAACTCGAGTCTGGGTGTGCTGATTGCCGAGCTCACCCCCGACGATCCACTGCTGAGCTTCCTGCCGGCCCTGCAACACGACCTGTTTGACCTGGGTGGTGAGCTGGCCATGGTGGATACACAATACTGGGTGCTGAACAGCGAGGCTATCAGCACTCTGGAGCAGACGCTGGATCGTCTGAATGATGACCTGCCCGCCTTGCGCGAATTTATCCTGCCAGGCGGCAACCGCCCCAGCGCACTGTGCCAGCAAAGCCGCAGCCTGTGCCGGCGGGCCGAACGGCGCTTGGTGGAACTGGCCCAGAGCGAGGCGGTCAACCCCCATGCACTGGGTTATATCAACCGTCTGTCCGACCTGCTGTTTGTCTGCGCCCGGGTGCTGGCACGCCGCGATGGTGGCCAGGAAGTCTACTGGCAGGCGCGCAACAAGCGCTGAGGCTGTTACCGAACACAGCCTGAAACAAGGGGTCGGTTATACTGAATGCGCC
>JBFGZM010000179.1:0-7450 GCA_041586815.1 Marinobacterium sp.
GGCCGCCTGCGACCTTGGCGCGCACTTCTTCCATCAGCGGCGTGAGGGACTTGTGCCAGCACTCCTCGGCCGGAACGACGCGAAAGCCCTGATCGCGGGACCAGTCGAACTCATCGGCGCTGTAACCGGTACCGCGCAGACCAATCTGTACCACGCGGTTGCAGTCCAGCAGGCCTTCTTCCACGGCGCGGCGAAAAGGTGTGCCGTGGGCGATTTTTTCACCGAACATCTGATCGTTGATATCGGCGTGGGCATCGACGTGCACCATGCCCACAGGGCCGTATTTCTTTTTCAGTGCGCGCAGGATGGGCAACGCAATGGTGTGGTCGCCACCGAGTGTCAGGGGCTTGCAGTTGTGCTCCAGCACTTCATCATAAAATTCCTCGATGATGTCCATGCTTTTGAGCAGGTTGAAAGTATTGATCGGTACATCGCCGATATCGGCAACCTGCAGGCTCTCGAAGGGCGCCGCGAAGGTAGCGACATTGTAGGGGCGCAGCATGCGGGATTCGTCCCGGATCTGGCGCGGCGCCAGGCGGGCACCCGGACGATTTGAGGTGCCGATATCAAAGGGCACGCCGATAAAGGCGGCATCCAGACCTGCGGCGCTTTCCTGCGCAGGCAGACGCATCATGGTGGCGGGGCCACCGAAACGGGGCATTTCGTTGCCGCTCATGGGCTGATTGAATTTGCGCTCTGTCATGGTGCTACCTTCTTATACGGATTCTGTTGGACTATGAACTTGAATTAGCGAAAACCGTGCCAGAGATTTAAAATCCATAAAAATCAATATATTGGGTTATTGTTTGTGAGATTTAATTCATTTATGAATTGGAAGTGGGTGGCGTTTCGATTCAATGATGAATTATGATTCAAAACTGATAGTCAAACGGGGCAGTGCCAGCCCTTACAGTTGAATGGCCGTTATCAGGGGGCCTGCTTGAACAAAACCAACGCCGAACGCGAACTCGAGCTGGTACTTGAAAAATCGCGGGATAACATCATGATCACCGATGGTCAGGGGCACATCCTGCGGGCAGGCAGTAACTGTGCCCGCATCTACGGGCGGGGTATCGAGCAGCTGCTGGGTGTGTCGGTGCATGAGCTGGAGCGCGAAGGCATTCTGCGCCCCTCTGTTACGGTGCAGGTGTTGCAACAGCGCGCGCCGGTACAGCTGATGCAATCGACGGAAACCGGCCGCAGTGTGATGGCCCAGGGGTTTCCGGTGTTCGACGATACGGGCAGTCTGATCCGGGTGGTGAGTTTTTCCCAGGACCTGACCGATCTGCAGCTGCTGCAGCAGGAATACACCCTGTTGCAGCACAAGCTGACCCAACGGCGCTATCCCGACGATGCCCAAACCATTCAGGTGGATGAGCTGAGCTTTCGCAGCCCCCAGGTGCGCGAACTCTACGCCTTGCTCCAGCGCATCGCTCCAACCGATGCCAGCCTCTTGCTGCTCGGTGAATCCGGCGTCGGCAAGACCGCTTTCGCCCAGCTCAGTCATCGCCTCAGTCCGCGGACAAGCGGCCCCTTTATCGAGGTCAACTGCAGCGCGGTCCCCGACAACCTGTTTGAATCGGAGATGTTCGGCTATGCGCCGGGGTCTTTTACCGGCGCATCGCGCCAGGGCAAGCCCGGGTTGATCGAGCAGGCCGACGGCGGCACCCTGTTTCTGGATGAAGTGGGGGACTTGCCGTTGCCCATGCAGGTCAAGCTGCTGAAGGTGCTGCAGGACGGCAAGGTCATGCGCATTGGCAGTACCGAGGCACGCAGCATCGACTTTCGGCTGGTGACGGCCACCAATCACGATTTGCAGGATCAGGTGGACGCCGGCCGTTTCCGGCTTGACCTGTATTACCGCATCAACGTGGTTCCCATGTGGATTCCGCCCCTGCGCGAACGCCCGGAGGATATCCCGGTGCTGCTTGATCTGGTGCTCGCGCGTTTGAACGCACGCTATGGTCAGCAGAAGGTGCTGGATGCCCAGGCGCGGCACGGGCTGGTGCAGCACGACTGGCCTGGCAACGTGCGCGAACTCGAGAACGTGCTAGAGCGCTGTTATGTGGCCAGCCCCGGCAGCCTGATTCAGTACGACCTGGCAATGCGTCCACCCGCCACGGCAGAGCTGCCGGTCGCTAGAGCGCCACTTGTATCGCCGGATAATGCCGCCGCTTTGGCCACGCCGGCACTGGGCGGGCGCTCGTTGGCGCAGGCACTGGATCAGTATGAAAAACAGTTGTTGCAGGAGGCTCTGCAAAGCTGCAGCAGTACCTATGAATTGGCGGATCTGCTGGGTATCAGTCAGCCCACGGTGTTCCGGCGCCTGCGCAAGCACGGCCTGAGCGTAGGGACGGTGCAGCGCGGGGCTGAACAGGCCAAGGCGTAGCAATCCCGGGGGCAATATGCCGCCGAGGTACTGTGGTTGCAAATTTTGGCTACGGATTGTGGTTACAGGCCCGGATACCCTGCATGGAAGCGCAGATGCTGCTCGATGAAGCTGGCCTTGTCGCCGCGGCGGGAATACGGCTTGCCTGGAGGCCAGTATTGGGCGAACCGGGCTTTATTCTTCCTGTTGGTGACGGATGCTGGTTCCAGCTGACGTGGTGCACTTGTCTACCCGGGCAAACTGCTGGACGAGGGATAGGCAGGCGCTCATGGGGTATTCCCAGCCACATCCTGAGGTTACAACAAGGCTGAAAGGCCAGTGCATTCAGCCTCCCGCGTACAGGAGAGCTAGTGTGGCACGAACTGGCGTCGATTCAGCGCTGGCAGGCCGGCCAGCCCCTCTGCCATTTTGACTGCCGCCATCACGCCATCAATCACCGGCAGGCCGAACATCTGCGCCAGGGGCAGCGACTGGCCGGTCAAACCACCGGAGCCGAGCAGGATCGCTTCGGCGCCGTCCAGCTGTATCGCTTCTTTAATCGATTGGGCAATGCGGGCGCTTGTCGCGTCACTACCGGCGGCGGCATCGGCGACACCAATGCCGGCTGCACGCACGGTACAGATATCGCTCACGCCGTAGCGTTTGATCAGGGCCTGGATGCCCGGCACGGCGGCGTGCACCGTGGTGACGATGGTAAAGCGTTCGGCCACGGAGCGGGCGGCGGCGATGCCGGCTTCACAGGGGCCCACTACCGGCACCCCGGCGATGCGGCGGCTCTCGAACAGGCCGATATCATCGAAACAGGCCAGGGCGCAGGCGTCATAGTGCTCGTGAAGCGAGGCCTGCACCAGTGAGATGACCAGCGGTACCGCTTCACGGCGGTGGGCTGGCGTCTCGATCGACCAAGGGCCGCTGGCCGGGTTGATCACCGTGACCTGAGTATCGTTGTCCACTATCTTGTCGGACTCTGCTTTCACCCTGGCGCTGACAGCCGGATTGGTGTTCGGATTGATCACCAGCAGGCGCCGGGGCGACATGCCGTTTGGGTTGGATCGGTTACTCATGACTGTCCTGCCAGAAGGTTGGGGAGCCACATGACAATGCCGGGGAAGATCATCAGCACAATCGTGAACAGCATCATAATGACGACGTAGGGAAAGGCGCCGCGGACAACATCGCTGTAGGGACCGTTATCGATGCGCACCCCATGCACGACGAACAGGTTCATGCCGATGGGCGGTGTAATCAGTGCGACTTCGCACATGATGACAATGAAAATGCCAAACCAGATCGGATCGATACCGGCGGTAACCACAATCGGGATAACGATCGGCACGGTCAGTACCAGCATCGACATGGCGTCCATAAAGGTGCCGAGCAGGATGTAGAACAGCAGCAGGACCAGCAGCAGTGACAATTGATGCAGCCCAAAGGAAGCGATCCACTGGGTGATGGCCTGGGCGGCACCGGTCATGGAGATGGTCACGTTCAACAACAGTGCGCAGACCAGTACGATCATCACCATGCCGCTGGTTTTCGCGGCCTGGATCGAACACTCGATCAGCAGATCGACGCTCAGTCGGCGGTTCAGCGCGACAAAGAACAACGCGATCATGACGCCGATGGCGGCCGACTCCGTCGGTGTCGCCAGGCCGCCATAGATCGAGCCCATGACCACCCCAAAGATCACCAGCGGCGGTACCAGGTGTTTTGCCATCTGCAGTTTCTGCGCCAGCGGTGTTTCCATCAGTGCCGTGGCCTTGCCACCGGCTTTGCCATGGGCAATGAAAATGTAGACTGAAAAGCTCAGCGCCATCAGCAGGCCCGGTACGACGCCGGCGGCAAAAAGTTGGCCGACCGAGGTGTTGGCGAGGGAGCCGTACACCAGCAGGTTGATGCTGGGCGGGATCAGAATGCCGAGCGTGCCACCGGCCGCCAGCGAGCCAAGCGCCGGGCGGGTGTCGTACTGATACTGTTTCAGCGCCGGCAGCGCGATGGTGCCGACCGTGGCGGCTGTGGCCACCGAAGAGCCGGAGGTGGCCGAGAACAGGGTACAGGTCGCCACGTTGGTATGCAGCAGACCACCGGGCAGGCGGGCCAGCCAGACCGCCATGGCATCGTACATCCGATCTGCAATGCCACCGCGCAGCAGCAGTTCGCCCAGCAGCATGAACAACGGAATCGCCAGCATGGAGGGGCTGTTGAGGCTGGACCAGATCACCCCGCCCATCATATCGACCAGCGGCATACCGTACATCAGGAAACCGCCGAAGGCGCCGACAGCGATGATCGCCACTGCGACCGGGATACTCAGCAGCATCAGGGCGAGCATGGCGGCAAAGCCGAGCCCCACGATCAGGATACTCATGGTGTGTAGCTCTCCCGCTTTTTCAGATCGTCCAGCTCAGCCTGCAGCTCCTGCTGTGCCGACACCGGCCCAAACTGCTGCAGCAGGCTCGGCCAGTCGCGTTGAATCAACCGTGCCAGTGCGCGCAGCGCCAGTATCACGGCGGCGGCTGGGAAGGTGAGCATGGCGACCAGCCATATCGATTGTGGATAGATGAGCGGTGTGGCCAAGGGGGTCTGAGCGATCGACTTGTAGGTGTGGGTATCGAGCACGGTTTCCACCGTGAAATAGAAGAAAAAGATCGACAACAGGGCGATGGAGAGCATCGCAACAGCATTCAGCACCGCCTGCGCCTGGCTGGGCAGGCGGCTGGTGAGCTGATTGATGCGGATATGGGAGTTGTCGATCAGTGCCAGGGTGAAAGCGAGCGGGGCGGCCACGGCGATGGCGTAACCGCCGAGCTCATCGATGCCACCGAGGGAGATGGAGAACAGCTTCCTCAGCAACGTTTCCAGCATGATGACCGCCGACAGCAGGAACATCATGGTTCCGAACAGAATGCCGAGTATACGGGCGTACGTCTGCATCTTAAATTTCTCCCTCGGTGCGGTCATCAGAGGCCCAGCTGGACACCCACGGTCTTGCGCCAGGTGGCTTCACAGTCGGCGGCTATTGCATTGCACTGCTTGGCCCATACCGGCAGTGACACTTCACCCACCGCTTGCGCTACGGTTTTCAGATCGGCGTCTGATACCGGCGCTTCGGTCAGTGAGTAGGGCTTGCCGCGCTGACATTCCGGTTTGCCGGTGTTGCAGTACATGGCGTCCTGGTACAGCTCCTCCGAGAACGCCCAGATATCAGCATTCAGCTCGTTAATGGCGGTGGCCAGCTTTTCCTGCTGTTCCGGTGTGAACTTGGCCCAGGTGTTGGAGTTGATGGCGTAACCGTTGACGGCCAGTTGCAACGCTACCGGGAGTACGGTGGTGGTGGCTTCTGGCCAGCCGCCGGAGTTGGCCGAGGCAGGCCCGGTAATGGCACAATCCACAACGCCGCGCGCCAGCGACTGCTGCACTTCGCCAAAGGGCATGGAGATACCGGCTGCGCCGAGCTTATCGACGAAGTTGGCGGCGCTCTGGTCGCCGACACGGACTTTCAGCCCCTGCAGGTCGCTCAGGCTTTGTACTTCGGGTTTGCAAAAGATTACCTGGGGACCCGCCGGCCATACACCGAGCAGTTTGGCGTTGAACTGACTGGCAATACGCTCACCGACGTAGCCACTGAAGGCGTCCATGTGTTTCTTGCCGGCTTCATAACTGGTGTTCAGCCCCACCAGATCCAGGCCGAGGATGGAGGGTTCGTCACGGCTTACCTGCGGACCGCGGATCGACACCAGGTCAAACAGGCCGGACTTCAGTACCCGCAGACCATCGGTATCGGGAATGCCGGCGACATCGACCGGGAGATATTCCACTTTGATATCCAGGCCGGTTTTCTCGGCCAGCTGTTCAAAGAACGGCTGTTCTTTCTGCTGCGCAATCAGGCCCGAACCCGAGGGTTGGCCAAGTACGCGCAGGTTGATGGTGTCGGCCTGGGCGGCGCTGGAAAGGCCGGCGATGGCCAGGGGGAGCAGGAGTTTCTTCAGCATGACGTTTTCCTTTAATCGATCAGGGGACCGGGAGGTCATTCAGTTACCACTGACAAGGAATACATATTTCATGCCACTATTCATGAAACTATAGTTTCATGAATAAATACAAAGAGTTATCGCCTAGCGACCGTTTTGGGTGGTTCGTAACCAGGGTTTCGTATGTTTAGTTATGAGTCACAAGTTTCACTGGGTGCACCGGTATAGGTCATAATTCATCCAGTGCATCGTTCAGAGATTCTATATTACGCAAGCGGGAGCGGCCCGTTGCACCGGCATGCTCGATGCAGCGGGTGACGATCAGATGGCAGAGCGCCATGACCGACACATGATTGAACAGCGGACCGGGGGCCAGAGTTTGACAGCGGATATGCCATTCGGCGCCATTGAGGAAGGGCACGCCCTCGTCGGTGATATACAACAGCCGGGATTTCTGTTTGCTGACTTGCTGTAGCAGAGGATCCATCATCGCCACGCGCCTGCGCAAACCAAACACGATCACCACATCATCCTTCGACATGCTGACCAGATGCTCGCCGAGGGTCTGGCCACCGCCGGGGATGGCCACCACCTGTTCGATCACCTGAGTCAGCTGCCACTGCAGGTAGATGGCGAACGCGGAGCTGGCCCGAAAGCCAATGACCCACACCTTGCGTGCGCCCAGGATCGCCTTCGCAATCGAGTTGGCTTGGGTCTCACCGATGGAGATAAAGGTGCTCTCCAGGTTGTGAATACTCTGGGAGACGTGGGCGCCGACCGATTGCTCATGTTCGGCGTCGGCCACCGCCGCCAGGAACAGGCGGGAGCCTGTTTGCCGCTCCGCGCGAGCGTGCCGGCGTGCTTCCTCATAACTGTCATAGCCCAGCCGTTGCACGAAGCGGGAGACGGTGGCTTTGGATACATGAGCAAGCGCGGCCAGTTCCTGGGCGGAGTAGCTCGCCACCTCACCGGGGAAATCACAGACAAAATCCCCCAGCCGGCGCTCTGCAGGATGCAGTTCAGGCAGGATTGCACGGACACGGGACAGGAAGGATTGCGCTTTCGGGCTCACGATATACCTTAAGAAACC
>JBFGZM010000180.1:0-7443 GCA_041586815.1 Marinobacterium sp.
GGCGATCTGCAGGCCGCGGCGAAACTGGCGGTGTACAAAGGCCGGCGTCTGTTCGTGATCCAGAAAGACATCGCGCATCAGCGCCGGTACACCCTGCTCCTGCGCCACCTGCCACGCCAGCGTACTGGCGGTAGTGCGGCTGTCGACAAACCAGAGCCCCCGCTCGCGCAGCACCTCCATCACCCATTGCATGGGTTTGCGGCTGGACGTCAGCAGGCTGCCCATATGATTGTTTACCCCCACCACATGGGGGATGGCGTCGAGGTCAGCGCGCAAAATACGCTGCAGTTCCGCTCTGGAAAGGTCAGGGGTCAGGGCGCCGGGACCCAGCGCCAGGTGCTGGCTGTTGGCCATGGGTGCATGCAGCATCACGCCCTTGCCGAGCGCGTGCGCCTCCCGCGCCAGGGCGCTGCCATGGGATGAGTAGGGCAGAAACGCACAATCGACGGGCCCGGGAAGGGCCAGGGCATTGCGGCCAGAGGCAAGACTGTGCCCCACATCGTCGATTACCAGCAGCAGGCGCGGCTGTTCGATGCTGCCGGCGCCTGCCACCTGAGCCAGCGCCGGCAAGGCCGCAGCGCCAGAAAGAGTTGCGAGACTGGCAAGCAGAGCGCGTCGGCGCATCAGCCCTGCTTGAGCGGAGGCTGCAGAATCACCAGCGCCTTGAGCAGATTCAGGGCTTCGAACAGCTGGAAGTCCTGCTCAACCAGCCTGGCATCACCATTGTTTTTGGCGGCCGCAGCACCATTGCCGTTCTCGAGGTGCCCCGTCAGATCACGTTCTGTAACCCGATCGCCATTATTTAGGTTGCGTATTTCAGCTTCATCCACCCGGATATCCGGCACGATGCCCTGGGCCTGAATGGAACGGCCATTGGGCGTGAAGTAGCGCGCGGTGGTCAGCTTGACCGCCCGCTCCGACGTCAGCGGCAGGATAGTCTGTACCGACCCCTTGCCGAAGCTGTCGGTACCCAGCACCAGGGCACGCTTGTGATCCTGCAGCGCGCCGGCAACGATCTCCGATGCCGAGGCCGAGCCTGCGTTGATGATCACCACCATAGGCACCTTTGGCGCCGCTGTTTTGGTGCTGGCATTAAAATGCAGCGCGGCATTGGCAAGGCGGCCTTCGGTGTAAACGATCAGGCCCTCGTCGATAAAGGCATCGCTCACTTCCACCGCCGCCTGCAGCACACCACCGGGGTTGTTGCGCAGATCCAGCACCAGGCCACGCAGCGGCCCCTTGCTTTGCAGTGACGTGATTGCCTTGGTCAGCTCACGGCCGGTATTCACCTGGAACTGCGACACCCGCAGGTAGCCATAGCCGGACTCGAGCAGGCGGTGCTTGACGCTGGCAACCTTGATCCGGTCACGTATCAGCTTCAGTTCGAAAGGTTTTTCAACACCTTCACGGACAATGGTCAGAACAATGGGCTCGTTCGGCTTGCCGCGCATCAGCGCCACCGCCTCGTTCAGGGACAGCCCCTGCACAGGGGTATCATCGAGCTTCACGATCAGATCCCCCGCCTTGACGCCGCCCCGCTGAGCCGGGGTGTCGTCAATGGGGGCAATCACGCGAATAAAGCCGTCCTGCAGTCCCACTTCCAGCCCCAGGCCACCGAATTCGCCGCTGGTGTACTCCTGCAGATCCTGATAAGCCTCGGGTTCAAGATAGGCTGAATGCGGATCGAGGCCGGTAATCATGCCGCGGATCGCATCTTCCAGCAGTTTGGCATCGTCCACCGGCTCGACGTAAGCCGTCTTGATGCGCTCAAAAACTTCGGCAAACAGACGCAGCTCTTCCAGCGGCAGGGCCGGCGCCTCGGCCAGCATGTCTTCACTGTCCACCTCTGCTGCATCATCCGCAAAGACCGGCACTGCGAGACAGACAGACAGCATCAGGAAGCCAAACATCCTGGTCAGCGTCCCTGGTGCACACGTCAACAACTTCATAACAGCATCCTTATTCAGTCACACCGGAAATCGATCATATAGCCCGAACACTTAACGCCCCGCCAGCCAGCGGGCCGGATCCGTCGGTTTGCCATTAAAACGTACCGCAAAATAGAGACTTGGCTCAGTATAGCCGCCACTGTTGCCCACGGCCGCCACCGCATCACCAGCCTCCACCCAGGCCCCAGGCTCCTTCAGCAGTCGCTGGTTGTGGCCATAGAGGCTCATGTAGCCGCCGCCATGGTCGATAATCAGCAACAGGCCATAGCCGCGCAGCCAGTCCGAGAATACCACCCGGCCGCGATGCACCGCACGCACTTCACGGCCGGCCTGGGCGGCGATCAGCAGGCCATCGTAGCTGACACCCGTCTCGGTACTGCCAAAGCCCCGCACCAGACGCCCGTCCACCGGCCAGGAAAGCTTGCCCTTGAGTTCCGGCAGAGAGCGGGCTTCGCGGGCCATTCTGGCCGCCTTGAGCGCCTTTTCAATCTGTGCCAGCACCGCCTCAAGCTGTCGCCGGTCAGCATCCAGCCCCTTGAGCCTGTCCTGCTTGGACTCGATCGAGCTGGCGAGTCTGGCCAGTGTGTCCTTGCGCTCTTCGCGCACAACCCCCAGCCGCTGCTGCCGTGCTTCCAGCTCCGTGCGCCGTGCCAGCAGCTCTGCCTGGGTGTCATCCAGCGCCGACTCGGTGCTTTCCAGCGCCGCCAGCTGTTGCTGATAGAGCGTCAGCTGCGCTACCAGTTCCCCGTTAATGAGATCAAAGTAATGCAGCATGCGGTCAATCTGCGCCGGATCGCGCTGATTAAGCAGCAGCTGCAGGCGCGGCTGATTGCCCAGTCGGTACTGCTTACGCAACTGACGCTGCAACTGATCACTGCTGGCTGAAAGGGATGCGCGCAGGGTGTCGCGTCGCTGTTCAAGGTCGCCGGCACGGCTGCCGAGCTGACCCAGCTGCTGCTCCAGCTCCGCCAGCTGGTTGCCCAGCTGTCCGATCTCGGCTTCGCTGTCGCGCAGGCTCTGCTGCAGTGTCTTGCGCTCACCCTGCTGTGCCTTGATAGAGTTCTGCAGGGCGCCAATGTCCTTCTGCAGACGCTGAATCTGCGCCTCGGTGGCCTCTTTGTCTGCTGCCATCAGCAGGTTGCCCTGCAGGAGCAGCAGCAACAGCATTAATATGCGCATCATGGGTAGGGGTTCCTGGGGTTGCCTGCGGACAACCCCGGCAGGGTCGGGTCAGCCCCCTTTTACCAGGGACTTGCCGGTCATTTCCCGCGGCGGTTCCAGCCCCATCAGAGCCAGCAACGTGGGCGCCAGGTCGCACAGGGCACCGTTGTCCAGCTGTATCTGAGCGGCTCGGGGACCATCATAGACCAGAGCAACCGGCCAGTTGGTATGGGCCGTATGGGGCTGCCCGGTCTTGGGGTTGACCATCAGCTCGACATTGCCATGGTCGGCAGTAATCAGGGTTTCACCGCCAACCTCGCGCATGGCTTCCAGGATCTGACGCACACTGTCGTCAAGCACTTCGCAGGCCTTGACCGCTGCATCGAACTTGCCGGTATGGCCGACCATGTCGCCATTCGCCAGATTGCAGACAATGAGATCATACTTGCCGCTGCGAACCGCTTCGCACAGTTTTGCGGTGACTTCTGGCGCGCTCATTTCCGGCTTGAGGTCATAGGTGGCCACATCGGGAGACGGCACCAGGATGCGGTCTTCGCCCGGGTAAACTTCCTCGCGCCCGCCATTAAAGAAAAAGGTCACATGGGCGTACTTCTCGGTTTCGGAAATGCGCAGCTGCGTTTTGCCAAGGCCGGACAGGTATTCACCCAGATCGTTGCTAATGGTGGCCGGCGGATAGGCGCAGGCGCAGTCAATGGAAGCAGCGTACTCGGTCATCATTACATACTCGGCCAGGGCCGGGTGCGCATTGCGGGCAAAGCCATCGAAGTCCTGATCCACGAAAGCACGGGTGATTTCCCGGGAACGGTCCGGGCGAAAGTTCGCGCAGATCACGGCATCGCCATCATTTACTGTGCCCAGCGCCTGGCCGGCGGCGTCGGTCAGCACCGTGGCCTGAACGAACTCGTCATTCTCGCCCCGCTCGTAGGCAGCAGCCAGTGCGGCCTGGGCCGATTCAAAGTGCTGCGACGCCTGGCCCTGGGTCATCGCATCGTAGGCCACCTGGACACGTTCCCAGCGATTGTCCCGGTCCATCGCGTAATAGCGCCCCACCAGGGTTGCGATCGCACCGACACCGATCTCGGCGAGCTTCGCTTCCACCCGCGCGATGGAGGGTTGTGCCGAGCGCGGCGGCATGTCCCGGCCGTCCAGCACCCCGTGCAGGTAAACTGACTTGGCACCGCGCGCAGCCGCCATCTCCAGCAGCGCCAGCAAGTGTTCTTCATGACTGTGCACGCCACCCGGCGACAGCAGTCCCAGCACATGCACTGCCTTGCCGGCCGCGATCGCCTTGTCCATCGCCGCGCACAGTACCGGATTCTCGAAAAAATCGCCGTCACTGATGGCCTTCGAGATACGAGTGAAGTTCTGATACACGGTGCGACCGGCACCGATGTTCATGTGCCCCACTTCGGAATTACCCATCTGGCCGTCGGGCAGACCCACCGCCAGGCCGGACGTTTCAATGCGGGAATTCGGGTTGTTCGCCAGCAGCGCATCCCAGATCGGGGTCTGCGCGGCTTCAATGGCAGAGGATGCTGTGTGCTCGATGCCGAAGCCGTCGAGAATGATCAGTGCTTTGGGGATACGAGTGGCAGTCATGGGGGTTCTGATGTCCGGAACAGGTTTGCGAAGCGGCCATTTTACTGTGTATCAGCCCCCATTGCGACTGGGCAGGCCGGAGCAGCCGGCCTTTCACGGCGAACATCAACCTTCCCCTTATGCCGCCGCAGTCAGCATTGTATACTTAGCCGCTAATTTTCAACGCAATTGCAAAAATCAGGCTCGCGCACTTGCGAAATCAGGCGTAGTTAACGGAATTCACGATGGAAAACCTGTTCGAATTTGTTGCCAATCACCCTTACCTGATCGCTGCCTGGGTACTTACCCTGGCCATGCTGCTCTGGAACGAAAGCCGCAAGTCCGGCACCTCTGTCACCCCCAACGAGGCGGTCACGCTGATCAACAAGCAGGACGCCGTTGTCGTCGACATCCGTGCCAAGAAGGAATGGGCTACCGGTCACATCACCGATGCGATCAACCTGCCCGTCGCCGATCTGGACAGCCGCATTGGCGAGCTGAACAAGTACAAGTCACGGCCGATCATCGTTGTCTGCAACCTGGGCCAGACCGCAGGCAGCGCCAGCAAGAAACTGACCGCAGCCGGCTTTGAGCAGGTCACCCGCCTCAGTGGCGGCATGACCGAATGGAAAGGCCAGAACCTGCCGGTAATCAAGTGAGCCCCATGACCGATATCCTGATCTATACCACCGCCTGGTGCCCGTTCTGCGTTCGCGCCAAGATGCTGCTCGATGGCAAGGGCGCGACCTATACGGAAATCAATGTCGACAAGGAACCGGCCAAACGCGCCGAAATGATGCAGCGCAGCCGTCAGCGCACCGTGCCGCAGATATTCATTGGCGAGAAACATATTGGCGGTTGTGACGACCTTTACGCCCTGGAGCGCCAGGGCAAGCTCGACGCACTGCTGGCCTGAACAACCGGGCGGCGCCCTGACTCCGTGGCGCCCGGGCACAGCAAAACACTGCCCCCTATTGTTGGCAGTGAACCCACGCATACAGAAGGAGCAAGCGACATGGCTGAAGAAAACGCACAGAACGGCGCCCAGCAAGCAACAGGACCGCAGTTTTCGGTACAGCGGATCTACCTGAAAGATGTTTCGCTGGAAGCCCCGGGTACACCGGCCATCTTCACATCGGCCTGGAAGCCTGAAATCAATCTGGACCTGAACACCCGCACCCGCACTCTGGGCGAGAATCACTATGAAGTGATCCTGACCCTGACCGTAACGGCGAAGAACGAGGGCAACAACGCCTTCCTGATCGAAATCCAGCAGGCCGGTATCTTCCAGATTGCAGGTCTGGCCGAAGCAGAACTGAACCATACCCTGGGTGCCTTCTGCCCCAACATCTTGTTCCCCTATGCCCGCGAATCCGTTGACAGCCTGGCCACCAAGGCCAGCTTCCCGGCCCTGATGCTGGCACCGGTCAACTTCGATGCGCTGTACGCCCAGCAGATGCAGCAGAAAGCCGCCAAGGCTGCCGAGGGCGAAACCCAGGCTCACTGAGTTTGCGCAACAGCTCGACGCTCAGGCGCCGACGATAAAAAAGGGACCAACGCCAAAAGCGCCGGTCCCTTTTTTTACGCTATTCCAGGAACTGCCCCGGATAGCAGGCATATCCCTCAGACATAGCCCCCACTGGCACGCTCGATCAGGCACTCGTCGGCACCCATCTCGAATTCTCGGCAAATCAGCGGTCGGTTTTCGTAAATCGTACACAGCATGGTGTTGCGGTCCACCGCCAGACACCAACCATCATCCCCCTGGGCCATGGTCTCGCCGCCCCAGTCATCGTACTCGATAAAGCGCTCAGGGACGCCGGTATCGGTCAGCAGCATGACCTTGAGACGGCAACAGCGCGCTGCGCAGCTGGTGCAGGTCACATCGCCGGCCGTTTCAGGTAACAGGGTCACTTCAATGGTCATAGATCACGCGCAACGGGATTGGGCGCCCAGCATAGCGCGATCAGTCGATTGGTTACAGAATCCTGTCGCGCCGCAGGCACCGCTCAGCGCCAGGTCGGCCTGGGTATCCTAGCTTTTACGCGCTCTCTTCTGCTCGTACAAAAGCTCATCCGCCCGGGCCATCAGGGTTTCGATATCACAGTCATCGCCCACTGGCCGGATGGTATAGCCCGCACTGAACTTAAGGTCGTAGCCCCGCGCCGCTTCCGTATTGTACTGATCCACCGCCTGTTGAAAGCTCTCAAGCACCTGCTGTACGTATTCTTCCCCGGTACCGGTCAACAGCGCCACGAACTCGTCCCCGCCAACGCGGGCAAAGACATCGGAGTCTCGAAAGTTGGTCCGCAACAGGTTGGAGAAGGCCACCAGCGCCGTGTCACCCTCGGCATGGCCAAAGGTATCATTGATGGGCTTGAAGTCATCCAGGTCGAAAAACACCAGGGTTGCCGGCTGCCCGTTGCGCTTGCACATGGCCAGGGCATGCTGAGCCAGGGAAATAAAACCCCGCCGGTTGGAAATCGCCGTCAGCTCATCCAGTGTCGCCAGCTGCAATGCCGCGATTTCCTGCTCGGCCATGACCGCCAGGTCCCGCAGCAGCTCCTTGTCTTCTTCATCCATCTCCCGCGGCTTGTCGTCGATCAGGCACAGGGTGCCCATCTTGTGGCCGTTGGCAACCCTGAGCGGACAGCCGGCATAAAAGCGTATGTTGGGTGCATCAGTGACCAGCGGGTTGTCGTGAAAGCGCGTATCTTCCGTGGCATTGGGTATA
>JBFGZM010000181.1:0-7424 GCA_041586815.1 Marinobacterium sp.
TCAATGCGTATCTGGATGCCCTGGTGTGATGCACGGACATGGCCCGGCGGAACTGCTGCCTCGCTACAAATAGGAAATGTCAGCGATCAACGCGTATCTGGATGCCCTGGTGTGATGCACGGACATGGCCCGGCAGAACTGCAGCCTCGCTACAAATAGGAGATGTCAGCGATCAATGCGTATCTGGATGCCCTGGTGTGATGCACGGACATGGCCCGGCGTCGTCGAATACCGCTGTCGCGCGTTCTGAAGGAATACTTGCAAAGGAATGGTGACCCAGAGAGGATTCGAACCTCTGACCTGCCCCTTAGGAGGGGGCCGCTCTATCCAGCTGAGCTACTGGGCCTGAACTGCGACGCTGACCTGCTCGAAGCGCGCCCGCTCGCACCGGGCAGGGGGACCACTCAGAACAGTTCAACAACGAGACACGAAAGAACCCCGTACCTTTTTTACCGGGCTGACGTCCTTCCAGCGCGGGGAATGCTATTGCATTCCCCCTCCGGCGTCAACCGATCCCGCCCCACCGCCCCAATGCCCTGCGGCACATCACAGCTGCGCCTGGCGTTCACTGAATGCAAAAGCCAGGCGCACCAGAAAAAGCTTCCGATTTTCAGCTGCAAACAACAGAAATTCCATCTGCACTATTGAAATGCAAACAATAACGATTATCATTGGCAACTATGTTTTCAATACTAGTCAGCCGGAGCTCAATGTGGACCCCTCAACGGAGACAGCAACGCCAGTTGTGCAGGAAGCAACCCCAACGGACGTCACCCACATCAGTATGTCCACGGCAACCGAGGCCGTCACCACTGACCCTGCGGCAGCCGCAACAGCTGATAATGCAGCTGCGGCCCTGACAACCTCCGAGACGCTCACGGCGGATGCCAGCCTGCCGCTACCCGACAGCCTCGGGGCCATAGAGTCCCAGACACTGCTGGATCAGCTGCAACAGTTTCTTAGCGTGGGCGGGCCCGTAGTCTGGATCCTGCTCGGTTTTTCCGTCATCGCCCTGAGCATTCTGCTGCTCAAGATCTGGCAGTTCGCCCTGCTGCGACCCGAGTCCAGCCCCCGGCTGGAAAACAGCCTCGAGCTCTGGCGCGCCTCCCGACTCGACGAAGCCCTGGACGGCCTCAAGGGCCGGGGACCGGTAAATGAAGTGGTATCGCTGGCGATGGCCGGATTGCAAACCGGCGGCGACACCCCCCGGCTGCGGGACGAACTGGAGCGTGTCGCCACCCTGCGGCTGAATCAGCTGCGCGCCTTTTTGCGTCCCCTCGAAGTCATCGCCATGCTGAGCCCGCTGCTTGGCCTGCTGGGCACGGTGCTGGGCATGATTGGTGCGTTCCAGCAGATGGAAGCCGCGGGCAACCAGGTGGATCCATCCGTCCTGTCCGGCGGTATCTGGCAGGCGCTGCTCACCACCGCCGTGGGCATTGCCGTTGCGATACCCGTGACCCTGGCCCACAGCTGGCTGGAACGCAAAACCGAACGCGTCGCCGCCTTGATGAGCGATGCCGTCACCCGCGTTTTCACCAGCGCGCCGGCCCTGTCGCACAAAGCCGCACAGGATGGCACCGAGGCTCTGCGCCATGCGGCTTGAGCTGGCCGCGCCTGCGCGTCGACGTGCCATCAGCCTGACACCGCTGATTGATGTCGTCTTTATCCTGCTGCTGTTTTTCATGCTGTCTTCCACCTTCACCCAGTGGCGTCAGCTTGATCTGGCAGTACCCGGTATCGGCACCACAACGCCGCCGACGCAGCATCAGGTTCAACTGCTTTCCGATAGCGGGCGCTTTCGCCTGGACGGCATCGAGTTTGATCTGCAGGACACCGCGGCACTAACGCAACATCTCAGTGGGCAAGGCGAGGACCTCTTTGTGATCAGAGCAGACAGCGGCATTGCCACCCAGGCCATGATCAGGCTGCTGGACGCCCTCAAGGCCGCCGGCGCACGCCAGCTGTCACTGGCACAGACGCAGACACAAACGCCATGAAGTTCGACGCAAAAACCGCGCCGCGCAACACCAGCCGGGATGACAACCTTATTCCGCTGATTAACGTTGTGTTTCTGATGCTGATCTTTTTTATGGTGGCCGGAACAATCAGCCGCTCCGATGCCGTTGCGATTAACCCTCCCGCATCGCTAAGTGAAATAAAAGCCACGGAGCAGGCGCCAATTATAATCCTGCTGTCACCAGCCGGGACGATGTATATGGACGATATGGAACTGGAATCCGACCAATTAAAAGACAGAATCGCCAAGGCTCTGGATAATAGCCATGACCCGCAGGCTCTGTCGGTATTAATCAAGGCAGACGCCACCACACCGGTGGACATATTGCTGCGAACCCTGGCACAGATAAAGGCCGCCGGCATGCTGAAGGTATCTCTGGCTACCCGGATGGCGGAGCGCCCTGCATGATCCGCCCGCACCACTGGATGATTGCCCTGGGAGTTGCCCTCGGCATACACCTGCTCACTCTGGGGCTGGTGCTTGCCCGCGAGCCCGCGCAAGGTGCCCGTGCCCCCGGCGAGCAGGGTATAGAGATCGATCTTGGCATGCTCGGCGATCTGGGTGCCCAGACGCAAAACCAGAGCGCGGCCAAGGCCGAGAAGGCGATAGATACCCCCGTCGAGGCGCCACAGCCAGAAACTGAAAAGCCCGTCGCTCAGCCGGATCCTGCACCTGCGCCTGAAGTCGAGACGGAAACGGAAACGGAAACAGCAGAGCCTGAGCCTGTCGTTGCGAAGCAAGCCCCGGCGGTAACGACCAAGCCCAAGCCAAAACCCAAGCCGCAGTCAAAACCGAAGCCTGTACCGGTGACAGCAAAACCCGCAGCTACGGATCCTGCGCCGGTTCCAACCGCCGCGCCTGCGCAAGCAAGCAGTGATGAGGGCAGCGACAGCAACGAGAGTCGGCGCATGACCACCGGCAGCCGGAATGCCCTGAGTTCCGGCGGCAACCCCGGCGCCAAACAGTCGTATTACTCACTGATTGCCGCGCACCTGGCACAACACAAGCGCTACCCCATCCGCGCCCGGCGCAGAGGCGAGGAAGGTACCGCCAGGCTGTATTTTAAACTCGACCGTCAGGGCAGCGTTATTGAATACCGCTTGAGCGAAAGCTCCGGTTTTCAAACCCTGGATCGCGCCGTTATCGATATGCTGAAAAGCGCTGCACCGCTGCCGGCATTCCCGAAAGACATGACGATGGAAACGCTAACGATCAATATACCGGTGGCTTTTTCAATTAACTGAAAAGACACCCTGCACCCGAATTCCCTGTAAAGCTGGCTGAATCAACAGCCATAAACACAAGCCCAGGCATGGCTGCCCGCACCGCGGTGGCCGGGCATTCCTGTGCCTAAATCCAAGGAAAGAACAGTGTCAGACAAAGCCATTCCATCAAGCGCACCCCAAAATCTCGCCTCCGGGGCTCCCCTCAGCCTGCGCCGGGAACGGGATTTCAGCCGCAGCGCCTCCCTTGCCGGAAGCCTGACCCTGGCGATTTCTACCGCCATGATAGGCACCGTACAGGCCGACGAAGTCTCGCTGGATACCCTGGTCATCGAAGACGGCCGCGTCGCCGCCGATGCCAACCCCTACGCCGAGCCTGATGCGCCCTACAAGGCCAAACGCAGTTCTGACAGCCGCCATGTGCGGGACATCGCCGACACACCCCAGACCATGACGGTGCTAACCAAATCCGTCATCGAGGAATCCGGCAAGACCGAACTCAAGGACATCCTCAGCGCCCAGCCCGGCATTACACTGGGCACCGGTGAAGGCGGCAACTCCTTCGGCGATCGCTATATCATCCGCGGCTATGAAGCCCGCAACGATGTCTACACCGATGGTCTGCGTGATCCCGGCCTGATCACCCGCGAAACCTTCGCGCTGGAGCAGGTCGAAATCGCCAAGGGCCCCAGCTCCACGTTTGCCGGCCGCGGCTCCACCGGCGGTGCAGTCAACAGCGTTACCAAGAAAGCCTCGCTGGATGACGACTTCAGCAGCGTGCAGGCAGGCCTGGGTACCGACAGCTACCAGCGTTACAGCCTGGATACCAACAAGGTGGTCAGCGACGACCTGGCTCTGCGCTTCAATGCCCTCTACACCGATGCCGATATTCCCGATCGCGAGCCGGCCAGCGAACAGCGCGAGGGCGCGCTGATCTCCGGGGTGTTCCAGGCCACCGACGACCTGGAAATTTCCGCCGACTACTACTATTTCCGCGGCAATGACAAAACCGACGGCGGCACCTACCTCACCGACGGCAAACCCGATAAAGACGTCCAGTATGTCGGCCAGGACGGACTCGACTTCCAGGATACCGCCGCCGATATCGCCACGCTCAAGCTCGACTACCGCCTCAGCGATGAACTGCGACTGGAGAACAAGACCCGCCTGGGCTCCACCAGCAACGACTACATCATTTCCACTTACAGTGTCAGCAGAGGCGGCCTGCGCAACTTCACCGGCTGGCAGGAAAACGACTACCTCGGCAACCAGACCAACCTGATTATGGATACGCGCCTGGGCGGCATGCGTCACACCCTGGTCACCGGTATCGAGTACGCCAGTGAAGATACCAGGGGCGGCAGCTACAACGTCACCACCGACAGCGTCTCGATCGATCCGTACAACCCGGACAACAGCAGCTGGCAGGGCTCCACCAGCCGCAGCGACGCCGCCACGGACCTGAACCTGACCACCATCTCGGCCTACGTGATGGATACCGTGACTCTTAACGACGACTGGGAAGTCTTCGGTGGCCTGCGTTACGACCGTTTCGACTATGACCTCTGGGCGGCAGAAAAAACCAACCGCGACGGCTCCGTCACGCCCGAAACCACCTACCAGTACAGCGATGGCTTTGTGAACGGCCACCTGGGTGCGGTCTATTCACCCTGGGAGCACGGCAACGTCTACGCCAGCTGGAGCACTTCATCCAACATCAATGGCGGTGAATCCGACGCCGGTACCAGCTGTGGCTACGGCGGCCTGTGCACCGATGCCGACGGCAACTTCAGTGCCGCAGAGCCCGAGCAGTCCGTTAACCTTGAGCTGGGCACCAAATGGAACCTGATGGACGAGAAGCTATTGCTCACCGCCGCCCTGTTCCAGACCACCAAGGACGACGTGATCGAGGACAACGGCGACTCCTACTCCAGCGGCGGCAATCTCAACACCGGCAAGAACCGGGTCGAGGGTATCGAACTTGGGCTGTCCGGCAACATGACCCCCAAACTCAGCGGCCAGTTCGGCATCGCGCTGATGGACTCCGAAACCCTGGAGTCCTACGATGCAGACAACATCGGCAAGCCCAAGGCCAACTTCGCCGAAACCAGTGCCAACCTGCAGTTACGCTACCAGGCCACCAGCGCATTCGCCTTCGGCGGTACCGCCACCTACTCCAGCGAGATCTTTGGTGGCCAGCCCGATGCGGCGGCGAATACCAGCATTGAACTGCCGGATTACTGGGTGTTCGACGCCTTCGCCAGCTACGAATTCAGCCCGCAGCTGAGCGTACGCGCCAATATCCAGAACCTGCTGGATGAGGACTACTACACTGCGGTTTACCGCGGCGGCAGTATCGTCTACATCGGCGACGGTCGCTCCGCCAACCTGAGCCTGAACTACAAGTTCTAACAGTTCCCCCTGCCCGGCAGCCGTTCACACTGAGCGGCTCCCGGGCCTTTTGCCTTTTATCGGACCCTTTTCACCTTTAACCTTGCACCTTGCACTTTATAACCTTGCACTTTGCTCCCTACACACCCCGGAGGCCGCTTGATTACCCCCATACGCTCCCTTCTTGACAGCAACCAGCTGGATCAGATGCGCGCCCTGCTTGACCGAGCAGACTGGACAGATGGCCGCAGCAGTGCCGGTACCCAGGCGCTTGAGGTCAAACGCAACCGGCAGCTGGCACCCGACAACACAGTGGCCCGGCAACTTGGCGAGGTCATCCTGGCGGCCCTGTCACGCCACCCGACCTTTATCTCGGCGGCACTGCCACTGCGCATCCTGCCGCCACTGTTCAACCGCTACGAAGCGGGCGAAAACTACGGTCTGCATGTGGATAACGCCCTGCGCTTTATTCAGGCCAACAACACCCAGGCTGCCATACCGGTACGCACCGACCTGTCTGCCACCCTGTTTCTGACCGACCCCGACAGCTATGAGGGCGGCGAGCTGCAAATTGAGTCCAGCTTTGGCGCCCGGAACATCAAGCTGGCGGCCGGTGACCTGATCCTCTACCCCGCCAGCAGCCAGCACCGTGTCACGCCCGTCACCCATGGCTGTCGCACCTGCGCCGTTTTCTGGGTCCAGAGCATGGTGCGCGATACGTATCAGCGTGAAATGCTGTTCGATCTGGATCAGAGCGTACAGTCGCTGGGCAGCGAGCTTGGCCAGGCCCATGACGAGGTGTTGCGCCTCAGCAGTCTGTACCACAACCTGACCCGCCAATGGGCCGAGACCTGACAAGCAGGCCACACCCGTACCCTATGGAAAACCCGCATGACCACATCCCTGAGCCAGATGCCCGCCGACCTTGTCAGCTTGTGTGCCCCATCAAGGCACCCTGCGCCTCAGCAGGCTGGATCAAAATCCACCACAACCTGACCCGCCAATGGGCCGAGACCTGAAGACCCCGCCCCCCATTGCCGCGCCACACGGAAAGCCAGTATGACCGCCCCTCTGAACACCATTCCCGCCGACCTTGTCAGCCTCTCTGATTACGAACGCTATGCCCGCGAGCGTCTGCCCCACAGCCTGTTCGAATACATTGCCGGCGGCGGTGCCGATGAGCTGACGCTGCAGCGCAACCGCACAGCGCTGGACCGCATCCAGTTGCTGCCCCGGGTGCTGCGCGATGCTACCTGCGGTTCCACCGCCACCCGAATACTGGATGAAACCCTGCGCCACCCCATACTGCTGGCGCCGGTGGCCTTTCAGCGCATGGTGCATGGCGACGGCGAGCTGGCCACGGCCCGGGCCGCCGATGCCCTGGACACGCCGATGGTGGTCAGCACCCTGGCCTCCCACAGTCTGGAGGATATCGCCGCCAGTACCCGGGCAGGAAAGTGGTTTCAGCTTTATTTCCAGCAGGACCCTGACTTCACTCTGGCCCTGGTGAGGCGCGCCGAACAGGCAGGCTACAGCAAACTGGTGGTCACGGTGGACGCGCCGCTGCACGGCATCCGCAACCGCGCCCAGCGCGCCGGTTTTGAGTTGCCGGAGGGTGTCGAGGCGGTGAACCTGCGCGAGCGCCCGCCCCTGCCCCGGGCCGTACTGGAGCCCAGCCAGAGCATCGTGTTTCAGGGCATGATGAGCGAAGCACCGGGCTGGGAGCAGCTGGAATGGCTCTCCCGCCATACCCGCCTGCCGATTATCGTCAAGGGCGTGCTGCACCCCCAGGA
>JBFGZM010000182.1:0-7379 GCA_041586815.1 Marinobacterium sp.
GATCTGTTCTCGGCCGATCCCGCGGGCAGGTATTACTTCGACGGCGGCTGGAACAAAAAGGCCATTGTGGGTTTCTGTATCGCTGGCGTTTTCTCTATCGGTACCGTCTGGGTTCCGGCGCTGGAGGCACTGTCCGGATATGGCTGGGTGATCGGGGCGTTGCTCGGTGGCATCATTCACTGGCTGCTGATGCGCGGCGCTGCTGTTCCGGCGGTTCAGCGGGCCTGATCCAGGCCTGCCCAGTTAAAGTTTGAAGCTTCTTCGGCCCGCAGTGATGCGGGCTTTTTTATGGGTGCGTCGCCCATGGCAGGGGCGACGGTGACTGGCCCGATAGCGGGCCAGGCGATGAGCTCATCGCCTGGTGGGGGTGCGGTCGTGTATTAGCGAGCAATGTGCGTAGAGCGTTCTGGAGAGACAACCTCAAAACATAACTCATAACTTAAAATATTGAATTATGAATTACATAATGGCAGTATCATTTAAAAATACCCGCTAAAGGGGCGCTCATGAAAATTCTTTTGCTCAACCCCAATACATCCGAAGTGCTCACCACCCAGATGGTGGATGTGGCGGCACGCTATGCTGCGGCGGGTACCGAGATCGTCCCGGCGACCGGTGCCTACGGTGTGCCCTATATCGCCAATCGGGCGGAAGCCGTGATCGGCGCCAGCGCCGCGCTGGAGATTCTTGCGCAGCAGCACGATCAGGTGGATGGCGCCATTCTGGCGGCTTTTGGTGATCCGGGGCTGGGGGCGGCACGCGAACTGTTCGATATCCCCATCGTTGGTCTGGCGGAGGCCGGTATGCTGACAGCCTGCATGCTGGGCAAGAAATTCGCCATCGTTACTTTTTCCACGGCGCTTGGGGCCTGGTATCAGGAGTGTGTGGAATGGAATCAACTGCAGGATCGCTGTTGCGCCATTCGCATGCTGGATCAGCCGTTCAAGTCAATCGGTGCGGTGCGTGAGGAAAAAGAAGACCTGCTGGCGGAACTGGCGCTGGCGGCGGTGCAGGAGGATGGTGCCGATGTCATCGTGCTGGCCGGTGCGCCGCTGTCGGGCCTGGCGGATCGTATTCGCCACCGTGTGCCGGTGCCGATGATTGATTGCTGCGCGGCAGCCATCAAACAGATCGAAGGGCTGGTGAGCCTTAATCTCAAGGTGCCGGAAATCGGCACCTATCGCCGCCCAGGCGCCAAGGATACGACGGGGCTCAGCGCTGCCCTGGCGGCCCGTATCGAGCACCGCAGTTAATGACGATGTTATCCGACAGCCTGCCGCTGCTGGATGCCGTGAGCCTGGCGGCACTGGTGGCGAAGGGCGAGGTGAGCCTGGCCGAGGTGGCAGAGGCCTTTATCTCGGTGGTGGAAACACGCAACCCCGCGATCAACGCCCTGATCCGTTTCGATGCCGATGCAGTACGCCGCCAGGTAGCGGATCTCGAGGTGCTGCAGCGCAGTGGCCAGCCGGCGCCACTGCTTGGCGTGCCCTTCAGTGTCAAGGATACCCTCTGGGTCGAAGGTCAGAAGGCGAGCCAGGGCTCGGTCCTGTTTGCCGACTTTGTGGCCCCCGCCGATGCGCTGGCGGTGCAGCGTTTGCGCCGCGCTGGTGCTCTGATTCTGGGGCACAGCAACAGCTCCGAGTTTGCCTGCAAGGGTGTGACTACCAACAAGCTCTATGGTCCGACCCGCAACCCCTGGAACCTCGACATGACGCCGGGCGGGTCTTCCGGTGGGGCGGCGGCGGCGGTATCGGCGGGGCTTGGCCCTTTTGCGCTCTGCACCGATGGTGGCGGCTCGACCCGTCGGCCGGCCTCCCATACCGGCGTTGTTGGCTTCAAGCCCTCGGCGGGGCTGATTCCGCATCCCACTGGCTTTCAGGAGCCGCTGTTTGGCAATGGCGTGATTGGATTGATGAGCCGCAGTGTTGCCGATCTCAATCTGCTGCTGCCGCTACTGGCAGGGGGGGATGCGAGAGACCCCGATGCCCCCGTTGGTCTGCCGGCTTTTGATGCAGCGGAGGCGCTCAGGCCGGTGAAGGGGCTGCGCATTGCCCTGAGCTCGCGCTTTGGTTTGCAGGTACCGGTAGAGCCCGAGGTTGCGGCTTCGATTGAGCAGGTGGCGAGGGTGCTTCGCGATGCCGGCGCTATTGTCGAAGAGCGGGATCCAATCTGGCCGCCTGGTGCCGGTGAAGCGGCCTTTGCTACCTTGCAGTTTGCAGGCCTCGCGGCACTTTATGGCGAGCAATGGCGCCAGAACCCTGACTTGTTCGACGCTGATATCGGCGCCCAGGTTGAGCAGGGCATGGCGCTGTCCGGCGCCATGGTCGCGGCGGCGCATTTTGAGCGTGCCAAAGTGCACCGTTCGCTGGCGAACCTGTTCGAACACTGCGATGCAGTGCTGACTCCGACAACTCCCTGCACCGCCTGGCCCTTTACCGAACCGGGTCCCAAAATGATAGATAAACAGCCGGTTTCGCCTCGGGGCCATGCGGTCTTTACCCCCATCATCAACCACAGCTTTCATGCTGCCATTTCGGTGCCCTGCGGCCTGGCCGCGAATGGCCTGCCGATGGGAGCCCAGATTATCGTACCGCGTTTTCAGGATGCCAGAGCACTGGCACTTGGTAGCGTAATCGCAGCGGCGTTTGGCGCTGCTTTCACCATACCCAAATGGCCCCAGGGCTGAAGTAAAAGCCTGATGGCTAGTGCCATCAACACTGAAACGCTACAGGAGTAACATCATGAACGTAACGCTGAAAAATCCGTCTCTGAAAAGCCTGTTGGCCGCTGCGGTGATAACCGCTGGAGCCTTCGGTGGCATGGGATCGGCCAGTGCCGATACCATTCGTCTGAGCACCACGGTGTCGGATTCGTCCAACTGGGTGAAGGCGGCCAACAAGTTCAAGGCACTGGTTGAGGAGCGCAGCGGCGACAGGCACAAGGTTGAGGTCTATGCCAACGGCTCTCTGGTGAGCGGCAACGACCGAGTGGAACTGGAAATGGCCCAGGCGGGCGCTGTCGATATCATCATGAAGTCGACCCCCTGGCTGAGCCAGCTCAACCCGGACTTCGTAGTGGTGTCCATGCCCTGGATTTTCCCTGATACGGATACCGCCATGGCGGTGATGGACGGCCCGGTAGGAGACAAGCTTTCAGCCAAGCTTGAAACCCAGGGGATTCGGGCCCTGGGTTGGGGCTCGGGCAGCTTCTTTCAGCTCTATACCAACCCCGGCCCAATCGAGACGGTGGATGACATCAGTGGCGTGAAGATCCGCACACCGGGGCTGGAGCTGTACCTGGATTCCTGGTCCGCTATCGGTTCAGTGCCCGTGGCCATGAGCTTTGCCGAGGTGTTTACCGCCTTGCAGGCCGGTGCTATCGACGGCGGCATTTCCCCGATTCCGCTGATCTATTCCTCGCGCTTCTATGAGGTCAGCAAGAATATCGCCATGGTGAATTATTCTTTCGAAGCCATCGGCATGCTGGCCAGCAATGTGTTCTGGAACCGCCTGTCAGCCGAAGACCAGGCGCTGGTCGGGCAGGCCGCCAAGGATGCCATGAAGTATCAGCGTGAGGTGGCCGCTGGTGAAGAGGCGGATCTGGCCAGGGTGATGCAGGAGTCTGGCGTTACTATCCAGACACCGTCGGCCGAAGCACTGGCCGGTTTCAAGGCCAAGGTGGCGCCGGTGTATGCAACCTTCAAGGAAAAAGTCGGGGCTGAACTGGTGGCTGAGGTCGAGGCGCAGGTCAGTGCACTGAATTGAGTGCATTGAGTGGGGTGCACGCCTGGGGTCACTGAAGCCAGGCGCTGATCGGGCGGAATCGCGGCTGGCCGTCGTTCCGTCTGGCACTCGGGCCGTCCTTAGGGCCTTCCATGGAGACTGATGATGAGATATGTCGCTGCAAAAGCTGCCAGCTGGCTCGACAGGCTGGAAAAGTTCACGGTCGTCACGCTTTGCGGGTCTATTGTCGTGCTGATTTTCATGGGGGTGCTGTCGCGCTTCTTTTTCCATTACTCCATTGCCTGGTCGGAGGAGCTGGCCCGCTACATGTTCCTGCTGGGAGCGTTGTTCGGGGCCGCGGCGGCCTGCAAGACAGGCCAGCACGGCGGCATTCCACTGCTGGTGGACAAGCTGCCACCGGTCTGGCAGCGGGTAACGGAGGTGTTTGTGGGGATCTGCATGCTGGTGTTTATCGGCTTTCTCGCCTGGCTCAGTTACGGCACCACCTTGCGGGCTCTGGGCAGTGGTCAGACCAGCATGACCACCGGTATTCCGGTCTGGGTCATCAATGGCGGCATGTTTCTGGCGTTTATGCTGGCCCTGGTGCGCACGGTTCAGGGGCTGATTCTGGGGGCTTACCGAGTCGACAAGCCCTTGATCGATGAGCAGAACTGACCTGCCGCCTGCAGATTTTTCCAGCTTGCGAGTGATTGATTTATGCAGTTACTGACTAACCCGGCCATTATCGGCCTGATGGTGTTCTTTGGCTTTTTGGCCCTGAACGTCCCGGTATTTGTATCCATTGGTCTTGCCGGTGTGATGGCGTTCGTGGTGTTCGAAATAGCGCCGCTAAGTGTGGTGCCTTATGTCTTTTCCGGCTCGCTGGACTCCTTTCCGCTATTGGCCACGCCGCTGTTTATTATTGCCGGCAACCTGATTACCCGCACGGGCATCGCCATCAAACTGGTGCGCCTTGCCGAGATGATGCTGGGGCCCTTGCCGGGCGGGCTTGCACTGACGGTGCTGGTCACAGGCGCGTTGCTGGGTTCCATGTCTGGCTCCAACATCGCCACGGTGGCGGCGCTGAGCTTTCTGGTGGGGCCCATGGTGGAGCGCGGTTACGACCGCGGTTTTGCCGTGGCCGTGGTCGCCGCGGGCTGTACCTTTGGTGTGGTGATCCCGCCAAGCATCGGCTTCATCATCTATGGGGTTATCACCGAAACCTCTATCCCCAAGCTGTTTGCTGCTGGCGTCGGGCCGGGCCTGACGATGCTGCTGATCCTGGGTGGCTATGTCCTCTTTATATCCAAAAAGCGAGGCTACCGTGGCGCTGATGTCGAGGATCGTAACCTGGCGACATTTTTTGCTGCCTTCAAGGATGCCTTCTGGGGCCTGATGGCGCCGGTGATTATCCTCGGTGGTATCTATACCGGCATCTTTACGGCAACAGAAGCGGCGGCGGTGGCTGTAATCTATCTGTTCGTGATCGACCGACTGGTGTACAAGCAGATTTCCTTTGCCCAGCTACCGGATGTGATCTTCGAGTCCGGACGCACCATCGGTGTTATCGTGCTGCTGATCGCCACGTCCGCCGTCTATGGCTGGGTCATGCAGACCCAGGGTCTGGCTACCATGCTCAATGATTATATTCTGGATATCAGTGGCGGCAATTCCATTCTGATTCTGCTGTTCTTTAACCTGGTGCTGATCGTGTCCGGTGCCTTTCTGGAGCCCATCGCTGCCATGTACCTGCTGGTGCCGCTGTTCAAGCCCACGCTGCTGGCCATCGGCTTTGACCTGGTACATTTCGGTGCGGTACTGACGGTGAACCTGTCCATGGCACACCTGACACCACCGGTGGGTGTGGGACTCTTTCTCGCCTCCCAGCTCGGCAAGGTGCCGTTCTCCACGGCCGCGCGCTACGCGATTCCTTTCGTGATCTGCGAGGTGATCGTGATTCTGCTGGTAACCTATGTCAAACCCATCTCCATGTTCCTGCCGTCCTTGATCGGCTAACCGCTTGCTACAGGCCTGCTTCCCGGTCTGTACCTGAACTACGCCCCCGGAACTCGCCGGGGGCGTTTTTGTATGTACGGGCTATACCGATTCGATGGTGGGCCGGGTTGTCGTGGGGTTCAGCTCAGGAATGCAGGGGGCCGTTGTCGCGGCAGGCGATGCGCACCCGGTGCGTCGGTAGCACCGCACCTGTGGCTGCGCCAGAAGGACCTCCAGGGGGTATTGGTGTGTTCGGCGACGGGCCAGAGATGCAGCCTGGCCTTTTGCAGCGCAGGAGGACTAAAAGACCGCAAGCTTTTGCTTTGCGGTGGTATCGACAGGCGAGTTATAGCGGGTTCGAGCAGGCGATATAAACGCGTGTCCACTCTTGCGGGGCCACACCACTCCTTGCAACTTGCTCCTGCAGGCCTCGCCGCGGGTCACTCAGGCCTGGACGACTTTTTTCTGCTGCATCATGTTGAGGATGGTATCGCCGGTTTTGATGACATGGTCGAACAGAATGCGACCGGCCTGCGCACCGTCCCGGGCCAGCAAAGCCTGGACCAGGGCTCGGTGTTCCTGCACCGATTCGTCCCAGTGGGCATCGGACAGGGTAGAGAAGTAGCGCCCTCGGCGGGTACGGCCGCTGAGCAGGCTGTGAACCCGCTGCAGCTGTCGATTGCCCGACATATCAACGACCTGCTGGTGTACCTGCAGATTGAGGGCGAAGTAGGTGCGCGGATTCCGGGCCTGGTACTGTGCTTCCATGTCCAGATTCAGCAACCGGAAGGTCTCCAGCTCTTCATTGCTGGCCCGCGCTGCAGCAAGCTCGGCGGCCAGGCGTTCCAGCCCGCTGAGTACATCAAACAGTTCATTCAGTTCGGTTGCGTTCACCGCAGTGACGCGGGCGCCCCGGTGAGGTTCGATACTGATAAGCCCTTCGCTTTGCAGCACCTTGAGCGCTTCACGCAGCGGCGTGCGGGATATATCCAGCAGAGCGCAGAGCTCTACTTCATCCACGCGGCTGCCTTCGGGCAGGGTTTCTTCGGTGATCATGGTGCGCAGATGCTCGGCAACATCTTCGTGCAGCAGGCGCCGCCGGACGCTGTGTGATAGCCGGACGCTCTGGTTCATGCTTGGATTCCTCGGTTCTGTCACGCGCGAACCGGCCGCGGTCAGAGGCGCAAAGGCGCCTGATGAACGGGATACTGCGGCTCCTGTCAGCGTGCTGTGTGGCTTGCGGGCGACGAAAAGCCGTTTGTGCGGCAGTCCGAAACCCTGATTGTCTATATTTAATTCATAATTATATTGATTCTAGTGTTGCCTTGCGGGCAGGTCAATCTGTCTGTGCCCCAGCGGGGTGCGCTTTTTGTTTTTATAATTTTTTATCATTTAAAAACAATAGGTTGTCTTATTTTAATAAATTAAAAATATTGAATTATTAATAAATACTGAAATTCTTGACACTTTTATGCCTCTTTGTGGTGCAAGCGGCGGTAAAGGAGCAAAGGGGTCAAAGGGGCAAAGGGTCAAACCGGGGCACGAATGTTGCGTGCCTTTGAAGCAGAGTCGACCGCAGGGTGGCGCGGGGGAGACGGGGCAGGCAGAAGACAGGTGAGACAGACAGGTGGTGCAAAAGTCCACAGCGGTTGTCATTACCCA
>JBFGZM010000183.1:0-7360 GCA_041586815.1 Marinobacterium sp.
GCCGGGTGTTCGGCGCCTGGCGAACAGGCGCAGGGCGGAGCAGGAAGGCGTTTCTATTCCAGATGAACTCTATGTCGAGCTGCGACAAAGAGCTGGACTGATTCATGCGGCATAAGGAGCAGAAAGTGACTGGCATGGGTGTGGCTGTCGCACGTGCAGGCTGCGAGCCTTTCTGCTGCAGCGGCTTTAGATGTGTTGCGGCCACTCTCGGGTCGGTGGTATCGAAGCCAGCGTTGAAGCTGCTGCAGATTTGGCTCCAACACGCGCTGACCAGCAAGTTTGTGCGTTGTTGTTGCGACAAGCGACTGAGAAGAAAGAACTGGTACCGGCGTTCTTGGTTCTATTGCCAGGAGGGCGCTGATATCAGGATTCATCGCACGTCACGGCGCCTGTGCTGCCGCGGACAATCAGCTGTGTCGCAAGTTTAACCTTGGGCGCAGGCGTCTTGCCTGCCAGGCTGTCGAGCAGAAACTCGGCGGCTTGCTGTCCCATCTGGATGGAGGGTACGTGGATGGTAGTCAATCCAGGCAGTAAATGTTCACTCAGCGGCAAATCGTCAAAGCCGGTGATGGATACGTCCTCCGGCACTCTGATGCCGGCATGCAGGCACTCAAGCAAACAGCCGAACGCCAGCACATCGTTGCCGCAGATGATGGCGGTCGGACGTTCATTCTCGGGACGGTTCATGAGAGCGCGCGCAGCATGGCGACCTTGCCAGAGATCGTAACTTTTTTCGACCACGTAGCTGTCATTCAGCGTCATGCCCCTGTCCCTGAGGGCGTCCCTGACACCCTCAAGGCGCTGGGCGGCGCGGTCGTTGTGTTGGGTAACACCGGCGATCATGCTAAAACGCTGGTGCCCAAGGTCCAGCAGGTAGTCGGCCATCTGTCGGGCGGCAGCACGGTTGTCAAAGCCGATGCAGGGGTGCGGAGAGTCTTCGTCATAAGCCCAGATATTGGCAAACAGGCGCTCGTGCTGGAGCATCAGGTGAAACGCTTCGGGCAGGTGATCGTTGCCGATCAGAATAATGCCATCCACACCGTGTTCGATCATTTCGCGTATCTGGTCAAGCTCATGGTTCAGGTCATAGTTGGAGACGGCAAGCAGCAGGGTGTAGCCCGCTTCATCCAGACGCTGTTCGATGGCTTTGACGCCGGAAGCGAAGATGGCGCTTTCCAGCGTGGGGATGATGGCACCGATGCTGCGGCTCTTGTTGGATGCCAAGGCGCCCGCCGAACCATGCCTTACGTAGCCCAGTGCCCGCACCTGCTGCTCTACCTTGGCTCGCAAATGATCGGCGACAGGGCCCGAGTGATTCAGTACGCGGGACACCGTTGCTGTGGACACACCTGCAGCCTTGGCAACATCGCCAAGTGTCGGTTGGGTGCGAATGGTTTTCTGAGAGCGTTTATTTCTGTTCAAAAAAGATCCTGATACTGGGTTCGTTGACAGACCTGGATTTAATTATGGAGATAATATTACAAAAAGCCCCCCCAGGCTAAGATATTAATTTTTATGGGTTAATAGAGATGGTTAATTTTCCCGAAAATATCTAGCCGCTATCCGTTGACAGTAAATGTGTAAGCGCTTACAGTTAATGTCGTTTAGCGCTTTAATATGCAGCTCGTTTTAGTCGGCGCAGTGTTAAAAGCGTCTCCTGCACTAAGTTCGATAAATCGCATGCTGGTTACTGGATCGGCACTGTGAAGCCACCAAAGCCAATGTCATGGAATATGTTGAGCCCCTGGAGGACCGTATGAAGAATAGTAGCTTCGCTCAACCTGCACAGTTACTGGGAAGTACGCTCATGGTAAAAAAGCGTAGTAAATTCAAGGCATTGCCGTTATTTCTGGCAAGTGCTCTCTTGCTGCTGAGTTTCCTGGGCAATATTCTGCTCGGCATGCTGGCGCAGCAGCAGGGTATGGCTCTGTTTTATCTTGGACCTGTTTGGGAATTTCTGATGCTCTTCGGAGCAGCGGCAGGTTTTGTTCTGTTCGCTCTGTTAAATGAGTCCCCAAGCTCCTGATTTATCTGAATAAAAACAATGTGGTGAATAATAATGACAAAAAGTATTCCGGGTGAAACCATCCAGTCCGTGGAGCGTCGTCGCTTTTTCGAAACCCTGCGTAACTACGGCTTTACCGCTGCGGTTGTCGCCGGTGCGGGCGGTACACTGCTCTCTTCCCAGGCGACTGCCGCCGTGTCCAGAGAGGAGCAGGAACGCCAAAAGGCTGCCAAGTACACCATGACAGTTGCAACTGCGTACATTCTGGGTGCCTCGCGCAGTTACCCGATCATGCAGCTGGACTTCAAGGAAAACGTGCAGAATCTGACCGACGGTCAGGTCTATGTGAGGCTGGCCCCCGGTGGCCAGCTCGGGGCTGGCGGCGCACTAATACAAAAGATACAGCAGGGTACTATTCAGGCGGCGCAACACTCCCTGGCAAACCTTGCCGCTTTTGCGCCGGTGGTCGATCTGGTCAACATTCCTTTCTGGTGTGGCGAGAATCAGCGCTTCATCAATCTGGTTAACTCCCAGGCATGGCGTGATCAGGTTAACCCCAACCTGGAGGCCCGAGGCTTCAAACCGCTGTTCTATGCCTGTATTGATCCGCGCGGCGTGGCTATGCGCAAAGGGCGCGATGAGCTTGTCCGCACGCCGGAACAGATGCAGGGCATCAAGTTCCGGGTGCCGGGGTCCGAGATCCTGCAACAGTTCTACCGCTTGCTGGGTGCCAACCCGACGCCGATTGCCTGGGGCGAAACAACCTCTGCCATTGCGCAGGGTGTTGCCGATGCGCTGGATCCTTCGGTGTCGGCGCTGAATGTCTTTGGCTTCAAGGATATTCTGTCGTCGGTCAGCTTTATCCGCTCAGTGCCAGACGCCCAGATCTATACCTGCAATCTGGCCTGGTTCAATGGTCTGCCGCGCGATGTCCAGGAAGGCATTGAGCAGGCGAGCACGATTACCGCCCATCAGAACCTCGCCAAGGTTCCGGCTGCGCGTGCCTACGCCATGTCGGAGTTCAAGGCGGCGGGCGTGAAGTTCTATACACCTACCTCAGACGAGATGGCGCAGTGGAAAGCCGTCTCGGGCCATCAGTTGCCGGTTTGGGACAAAACCAAGATCGAGCTGGCAGGCTCCATGGATACCTTCAACAGATTGCTCGAAGCAGCAGGTACCTCAGATAGTAGCGGACGTAATTACGTTCAAGACCTGTAGGGCCGGACGCGCGAGGGTGGGCTTTGACTTGCCATCCTCGCTGGACTTCTGCAATTCAACAACCTGGTCTGAGGTCTGTTATGAAGGTTTTTATCTCCAAGCTTAATGCCGAGTGCGAGCGCTGGCTGTGTCTGGTCTTTTACTCCATGGTGGTGCTGACCATTACTTCCGAGGTGCTGCGGCGCTTTGCATTGAACTATTCGTCCATTTGGGGAGAGGAGGTCGCACGCTACTCCTTTATCTATCTGGCATGGTTTGGTGCCGCGCTGGCTGTGCGCAACCGCTCCCATATTCGCATTGATGTATTGCTGAACCTGTTACCCAACCGTGGCAAGGCAGCGTTGTATCTGTTCGGTGATCTTGCCTCGATGGTGCTTGCCTGCATCGCGCTCTGGGTATCTGTCCACCCGGTACTGACGTCGATTGAGTTTGGCTCCGTTACCCACGGGTTGCGTATCAGCCAGGCCTGGTTTCTGATGGCGGTACCACTGGGTTTCATGCTTATTGTCCTGCGTCTGTTGCAGGCAATGTGCCGCGATCTCAGGGACCTTCGTGAAGGTCGTGCGGTATTCACCGGCAACAGCCTGATCGACTAGGGAGAGTCACGATGTACGATTATCTTGTGCAACAACAGGCGGATGTCGTTTATGGCGCCGGCGTCTATGTTCCGGTGCTGGCAATGATTGCCATGATTATTGCCGCTGTGCCGGTCTGGGTGGTGTTGGGTCTCGGTTCTCTGGCGATGTTGCTGATGACCGAGGTTTTACCGCTGTCGCTGTTTGGCGAGGCGCTGTTTGATGGCATTGATGCCTTCGCGCTGATTGCGATTCCACTGTTTATCCTGACTGGCGATGTGCTGGTGAGAACCGGGCTCTCCAACAAGTTGCTGGATGTGGCTGAGGCGACGGCAGGTGGTGCGCGATCCGGCCTGGGAACCTCTACGGTGCTGGGCTGCGGCTTCTTTGCCTGCATCTCGGGTTCCGATGCCGCGGGCGCGGCTGCGGTGGGGCGTATGACTATCCACCGTCTGGTGGAGCGTGGATACCCCAAAGCCTATGCCTGTGCGCTGGTAGCGGCTGGCGCCTGTACCGGGATTCTGATACCGCCGTCCATTGCCTACATCATCATCGGCCTGGTTCTCGGTATTTCTGCATCCACGCTTTTCCTCGCAGCAGCGGTGCCAGGGGTGCTGATCATGATGACCATCATGCTGACCAATGCGGTACTTAACAGAATCCATGGGTATGAAAACTCCTGTCAGGGATTCTCCTGGGGCCGCTGGCTGAAGGCGATCTACGACGGCCGCTATGCGCTGCTGATTCCGGTAATCATTCTGGGTGGCATTTATTCTGGGATGTTTACCCCGACGGAGGCGGCGGGTGTCGCTGTGATGGTGGGTATCGCGATCGGTTTGGTACAGGGGACTCTGAGCTGGCGGGACTTTCCAAAGATGCTGCTGAGTTCTGCCAAGATCAACGGCATGATCCTGCCCATTATTGCCATGTCACTGCCGCTGGCGCAGACCCTGGCGATACTGGAAATACCGCAAACCTTTGTTACCGTGATGATGGATCTGACGGACGACAAGACAGCGTTGATCCTGATTATGATCGCAATACTTATTGCGGCCGGCTGCGTGATGGAAACCGTGCCCAATATCGTGGTGCTTTCACCGATCCTGTTGCCGCTGGCACGTTCCATCGGCATGGACGACATCCAGTTCTGCATCATGATGGTTACCGCGCTGGGGGTCGGCTTTATTACCCCGCCGTTGGGCCTCAACCTCTTTGTGGTCTCGGGTGTCAGCGGTACGCCGGTGTTGAGTGTGGCGAAGTATGCGTTGCCCTATGTCATTACGATGCTGGCTGTAGTGCTGCTATTGGCTTTTGTACCCGAGCTGTCGCTCTGGGCCCTGTAACAAGGCATTACGTTTAACTGAAACTTGCTTCAATCCTGGAACTTGATCGTTAACAAATGTTGGCGAGGGGGGCGTGCGCCTGAAAAAAGGCGCCAGAGCCCGCTTAAAACATCCAAAAATAAAACACAGTCATTAATCTGGAGATTTAGAACATGACTATCCAATACCTGAAAAAAGCCTCTAAGACTGCTGCAACCGGTCACGATGACGTCAGCAAGCTTGTCACCGATATGCTTGGAGCGATTGATGCCGGCGGCGAAGAAAAGGTTCGCGAGTATACCCGCCAGCTTGATAAATGGGACGGTGAGATCCTTGTCTCCGCAGAAACCATTGCTGCGGCTGAAGCGTCTGTTAGCCAGAAAATGAAGGATGATCTGCAGTTTGCCCACGAGCGGGTACGTAAATTCGCTGAAAAGCAGCTGGCTTCCATGAGTGAGTTTGAAACCGAGCTGTCACCGGGACTCTTTGCCGGTCAGAAGCTGATTCCCATGAATACCGCCGGTTGTTATGTGCCCGGTGGTCGCTATTCCCATGTAGCTTCGGCCATCATGAGTATCACCACTGCCAAGGTTGCCGGCGTCAAGAACGTGGTTGCCTGTTCGCCGGCGCGCCCCGGTATCGGGATCAACCCTGCCATTCTCTATACCATGAAGCTCTGCGGTGCCGATCATATTCTGGCGCTGGGTGGTGTTCAGGCTATCGCCTCCATGGCCAACGGCCTGTTTACCGGCAACTCCGCCGATATCCTGGTGGGCCCTGGTAACCGCTTTGTGGCGGAGTCCAAGCGGCAGCTGTTCGGACGCGTCGGTATCGATATGTTTGCCGGTCCTTCCGAGATCGCAGTGATTGCGGATGCCAGCGCTGATCCGGCCATCGTGGCGTCTGATCTGGTGGGTCAGGCAGAGCACGGTCCAGATACGCCTGCCTGGTTGTTTACCAGCAGCCGGGAACTGGCCGAGAAGGTTATGGCGCTGATGCCGGGGCTAATCGCTTCGCTGCCTGATACTGCCCGTGAAGCGGCGACCATTGCATGGCGTGATTACGGTGAAGTTATCCTGTGTGATACCCGGGAAGAACTGGTTCAGGTCAGTGATGAATATGCCTCCGAACATCTGGAGGTTCAGTGTGAAGATCTCGACTACTGGCTGCAAAACCTGACCAATTACGGTTCGCTGTTTCTGGGTGAAGAAGCCACGGTCGCCTTTGGTGACAAGTGCTCTGGCCCCAACCACATTCTGCCAACCAAGGGTGCTGGCCGCTATACCGGCGGCTTGTCGGCGGGCAAGTTCATCAAGGTGGTTTCCTACCAGCGTCTGAGTCGCGAAGCCAACCGTGAAGTGGCGGCGGTAACCGCCCGTATCTCGCGACTGGAAGGCATGGAAGCGCATGCGCGTACGGGTGATGACCGCCTGCGCAAGTACTTCCCCAACGATGAGTTTCAACTGGAATATTAAATGATGAGCAGCCAACTGAATAACTACAGTTTGGCCGATCGGGTTGCCCTCGTCACCGGGGGCAGTTCGGGGATCGGCAGGGCGATGGCGCTGGCCCTGGCGGGTGCCGGTGCCAGGGTGGTGGTGATGGCGCGCCGTGCAGAGCCCCTGCACGAGAGTGTCCGCCTGATCGAAGCGCAGGGGGGGCAGGCGGCGGCACTGGTGGCCGACCTCAGTGATCTCGAGCAGCTGGATGAGCTGGTCAAACAGGCGGCAGAGCCCTTCGGTGCGCCAGACATTCTGGTGAACGCGGCCGGATTGAATCTGCGCCAGCCAGTGGACGAGATCAGTTCCGACACCTGGGATCAGACGCTCAACATCAATCTGAAAACGCCGTTTTTCCTGGCCCGGGCCCTGGTGCCGGCGATGAAGGCCAAAGGCTGGGGTCGGGTGATCAATATCGCATCTCTGCAATCTGAACGGGCATTTGCCAATAGTCTGCCCTACGGTGCTTCCAAGGGCGGGGTGGCGCAAATGACACGGGCAATGGCAGAGGCCTGGTCCTCTCAGGGAATCAACTGTAACGCGATTGGCCCCGGATTTTTCCCTACTCAGCTGACAGCGGCCGTATTCAGCGACAGCGAAAGGACGCAAAAGCTTGCCGATCAAACAGCCATTGGGCGTAACGGACGACTGGAGGATCTGGATGGACCGCTGATTTTCCTGGCTTCTCGCGCTTCGGATTATGTGACCGGGCAGGTGCTCTATGTCGATGGTGGCTTTACC
>JBFGZM010000184.1:0-7348 GCA_041586815.1 Marinobacterium sp.
ATGCCCAGTTTTTCACAGGTGCGTTCAGCCAGGCGGAAGACGTTGGTTTCCTGCTGCTCACGCGGTACGCGCACACCAATACCCAGAACCGGAATCTGGCTGTTGCTGCCGCTAAAGCCGGTTACGAGGCCTGCCTGGGTGCCGGCAGATCCGGTGCCGTGTACTACTGAGTCGATGCGAAGACCGGCGGTGTTGGCCTGATTCAGCAGCTCCAGTGCGCAGTTTACATAGCCCAGAGCACCGATTTCATTGGAGCCACCACCGGGAACGATGTAAGGCTTCTTGCCTTCTGCACGCAGTTTTTCAGCCAGGTCTTCCATGGCGGCGTTCATGTCGGTGCCGGCGGGGAACTTGCTCAAGGGCGCGTCCATCAGCTGATCCAGCATGACGTTGCCGTTGTAGTTGTAATCCACTTCCTTGGAACCGGTGCGGTCTTCCAGCAGGATGTGGCATTTCATGCCGAGCTTCGCAGCAGCCGCGACGGTCTGGCGGGCGTGGTTCGACTGGGTCGCACCCTGGGTAATGATGGTATCAGCGCCCTTCTCAACGGCATCGGCCATCAGGAACTCCAGCTTGCGAGTCTTGTTGCCGCCGCCGGCAAGACCGGTGCAGTCGTCACGCTTGATCCACAGGTTGGGGCCACCCAGGGCCTTGGACAGATTGGTCAGCGGCTCAAGAGGTGTCGGCAGATGGGCAAGGTTAATACGGGGGAAACGGGCCAGATGCATGTTGTAGCTCCTGCAATCGGTGTGTTGTTGATGTCTACCGATACTAGGGACAAGACCCGAACCAAGACCAATGCTATATTATTCGAAACCGGTTACTTTTCGGCATAACTCAAAGATACCAAGCACTTGGGGGCGTTCTAATGGAGCTGAAATGGCTCGTAGATATAGTGGCTCTGGCCGAGAATGGCAGTTTTTCCAAGGCTGCGGACACACGCCATGTGACTCAGCCGGCTTTTAGCCGGCGCATTCGTTCGCTGGAAAACTGGCTGGGGGTCCGCCTGATTGATCGCAACCGTTACCCCACGACGCTGACCCCAGAGGGGGTTGAATTTGTGGATGAAGCGCGGCGCATGATTGCCGACACCTATTCCACCCGCGATCGACTCCGATTACATGAAGAACAGCATCAGACGTTACAGTTTTTTGCTCAGCACTCTCTGGCGGTTTCGTTTTTTCCGCTCTGGATTCGAAACGTCGAGTCGCTGGTGGATAACAGCCTGGTCAGCCTGCAAGCCGGCAACTTGCATGATGCGCTGGAGTCCTTCTTGTCTGGCATGGGAGATTTCCTGCTGTGCTTCGCCTCACCGGTCGCAATGGATCAACTAGAGCGCGGTGACATCGAGTGCCTGCAGGTGGGTACTGATCGACTGGTACCGGTTTCAGCAACCAATGAATCTGGCCAGCCCCGCCATAACCTGAGTCCCGTCACACCCATGAAACTGCTGACCTATCCGGAGGATTCCTTTCTCGGTGAGCTGTTAAAACGTGAGTGCCTGTCACGGCTGCCTGCCGGGATGACCTGCAGACCGATCTTTGAAAGCGCGCTTGCAGAAGGTCTCAAGGCCCTGGTGCTGCAGGGACAAGGGGCCGCATGGCTACCGGCCAGCCTGATTCGGCATGAGCTGGAACTCGGCATGCTGTGCATTCTGGACAGTCCGCTGCCCATAGTGGATCTGAAGATACAGCTGTATCGCTTTAAAAACACACGCACACCGGAGGCTGATCGTTTCTGGCGCTATATTCTCGAACTCTATAACCAGGGTTATTCCTGATCATTATCGAGGAAGTGCTGGCGAATAAAATCAATGAACTGCTGTTGTACCGGAGTCACATCACCTCGCACCCAGGCCATATCCGTCGGGATCCGCTCGTCAACGTCGTCCAGATCCAGAATCGCCGTGCCTTTGCGGTAGTAATTACGTACGCTTTCAACATGCGCGGTAATACCCAGATTGGCCTCGATAAAGCCAAAAATACCCTCGCTATTGTAGGCTTCCTGGACAACCCTTGGCTGGAATCCCCGCCGCAGGCAAATAGCCATAAGGTGCAAATGAAAATGGCGCCACCCGGTGGCCAGCCCCATCACGAAAGGCTCGTCTTTCAGCTCCTTTAGCGCTACGGACGAACGCCCCGCCAACGGGTGCTGACTCGAAACGACCGCCACCAAGCCATCCCGCTGTACCGTGACAGTCTCCAGTTCACGCTCGCCAACGGGTCCGGTCACAAAACCAAAATCCAGTTTGTGCTCTTTCAGATCGTTGATCTGCTGATAAGTAAAGCCGTGCAACAGCTCCAGCTGGATCGTGGGATAGGCGTTTCGAAAGGCATCGAGAATGGCCGGCAAGCGGCCGGTAATGGCAAAGTCGGTATAACCAATACGCAGCTGCCCGACCTCCCCGCTGAATACCCGGTGGGCCTGCCTGCCGGTTTCTTCCAGCAGCTCCAGAGCCTGATAGGCCCCTTGCAGAAAAGTCTGTCCTGACCTGGTTAACCGTACCCGCCGGCTGGAGCGCTCCAGTAGTTGCAGGCCAAGTAGTTCTTCCAGTTGCTTGATGGAGCGGCTCAATGCGGGCTGGGCCAGGTTCAGCCGGTTGGCGGCACCACGAAAACTGAGCTCTTCCGCCACCGCAATGAAGTACTTCAGGTGGCGGAGCTCGTATCTGACTGCCATCATCTATTACTCACAAGTATCGATCGATAGTCCATTGATATTATACAAGTTGGGCGGTATGACATAGTCTCAAGTTGTCAAGCACCTCTGATTTCGCCAAGAATGATGAATAGAATCCGGAGAATTTCACAATGAAAACACTGCTTAAGTCACTCGGCGTGACCCTGGGATTAAGTACCGCCGCCATTACTGCCAGCAATGCATTAGCGGCCGATGTCACATTAAACCTTGGCTATGCCGCCGCCGAAGGCAGCTCCTACTCGATTCTGGCAGACAAGTTCGAGGAACTGGCGGAAAAATACTCTAACGGCAGTATCGATGTGAAAGTACGTTGCTGCACCCAGCTTGCAACAGAAGATGAAGCATTCAAGTCGATGCAACTTGGCATCGTTGATATGTATATCATCACCAATAACAACATATCGCCTCACTTCCCGTTAATGGATGCCTTTGTACTGCCGTACATCTTCCAGAGTGCGGAACATACCCAAAAAGTCATTCAGGGTCCTGTAGGCGATGCATTCGCCAGCAAGCTGCAGCAGGAAACCGGCGTCCACCTGCTTACATTCGGCCATGTGGGGCACCGTGATTTCTACAATACCGAACGCCCTATTAACAGCTTTGAAGATATGGCGGGAATAAAGGTACGAGTACCGAAAAATGAAGTAATGATAAAGACCTTTGACGCCTTTGATGCTGCGCCTCTCCCGTTGTCCTGGTCTGACACACCCACGGCGTTACAGACCGGAACGGTGCAGGGAGCAGATAACGGTACGAACTTTATCAAGTCACAGAAATTTTATGAATTTATACCCAATCTGGCCATCCTGGAGCACTTTTCCTACTTTTCTCCACTGTTTGCCAGCTCCAGAGCTATCGGGAAACTGGACGACGAGCAGAAAGAAGCGATCTTTAAGGCTGCCCAGGAAGCTGGCGAGTACCAAAGTACAGTGATGGCGAAGGAGATTGATGAAGTCCGGACATTCCTCGCCGAGAATGGAATGCAGGTAACATACCCGGAAAAATCATACTTCATCGAAGCATCTCTTCGTGTTCAGGATGAGTTCGCCGCAGAAAAAGATGATGAATTCCGGGCGCTGCTCAATGATATTCGCGCAGCCGCGCAGTAGCCTATTCGCCGCCCCGGACAGCTTGACATACAAGCTTGTCCGGGGAGGAATCTAGCTGTTTAATATTATTAAATGATAGTGCGGCAACCTGTCACCATCGTGAAATACAGGCTGACGGTACAGTATTATGCGGAGGAAGCCATGTTGCGAAAATATCTTGCGCTTATCGAAAACCACTTTGAAGAAGTGATATGCGGCCTATGCCTGACCCTTATGGCCAGTTGCATTATGACACAAGTACTGTTGCGATTCCTTTTTGCCAGCGCAGCCCCCTGGGCTGAAGAGCTCGCGGTATATTGCATGATATTTGCTGTTTATATTGGCGCTTCAATGGCAATAAAGGAGCGCGCACATATTCGAATCCTGCTACTGGTAAACCGTTTTCCTAAAAACCTCCGGCTTATCTCTATTTTATTAGCAGACATACTTTGGCTTGGTTTTCTTGTTCTTATGATCATTCAGACCAGCATTTACATGCAATTGTTGTTTAATTCTACCTATATATCACCAGGTCTCGGTATCGATCAGAAATGGTTGCAGCTCGTAGTCCCAATGAGCCTCGTACTGATGGTATTGAGAATGGCGCAGGTTTACTACCGCTGGTGGCGCAATGATAATCAGGAGTTGCCCTTATGAACGGCCCAATAGTGATGGCGCTCGTTTTCGTGTTTACGATGCTTATCGGCGTGCCGATACCCTTTGCCGCCGGGCTCGCAACTGTTGCCGGTATCTGGATAGCCGATATTCCGCTAACACTGCTGGCCCAGTCGGCATACACTGCTTTTGAAGCATTCCCACTGACCACGATACCCATGTTCGTATTGGCCGGTGCACTCATGGAAAAAGGCGGTATGTCTGAGCACCTGATCAGCATCGCCCGCCGACTGGTCGGCGCCTACAAGGGTGGCATCGGCCTGGTAACAGTAGTGTCCTGCATGTTTTTTGCTGCACTCTCAGGCTCAGGTCCCGCCACCACCGCAGCAATCGGCTCGATTACCATCCCCGCGATGCTAAAGGAAAATTACAAGGCCCGTTTTGCAGGCGCCATTACCGCCGCGGCCGGTGCCCTGGGTAGCATGATTCCACCCAGCAATCTGCTGATCATCTATGGTCTTGTTGCCGAGCAGTCCATTCCCAGACTGTTTCTGGCCGGTATCATTCCGGGGCTGACATTGGGCGTGCTGTTAATGCTGGTGACCTATCTGATCGCCCGGAAAAACAACTATGGCGGCACCGGCGAGCCCTTTTCCTGGCGGCCGCTGATGGGCGCCATCTGGGAAGGAAAGTGGGCCATAGGGGCTCCTGTTCTGATCCTGGGCGGTATCTACGCCGGCATATTCACCCCATCAGAAGCCGCTGCAGTAGCCGTATTTTATGCGCTTTTTGTCGGTCTGGTGGTCTACCGTCAGCTAACGGTTAAAGACATCTTCCATGCAATCCGCTTTACAGCACTGATGATCGGGTCGGTACTGTTTATCCTGGGCGTAACCAAGGCTTTTGGCCAGCTGGTAACCCTCTACGATATCCCAGAATCTGTTTCAGTTCTGTTCGGAGCCTTCAGTGAACATCCCTGGATGGTGCTGCTTTTAATCGCGGTATTCTATATTTTTGTCGGAATGTGGCTTGAATCAATTCCGCAGATCATTATTTTTACCGCTGTATTTCTTCCTCTGGTCACGTCCCTCGGAGTGGATCCGATACTCTTCGGAATCTTTACCGTGGTCGCCTGTGAGGTCGGATTCCTTACTCCGCCCATTGGTGTGAATCTGTTTGTGGCATCAAAGATAGCTGGCACTTCAGTCGAGCAGGTTTCTGTTGGGGTACTCCCCATGCTTGTGCCCTATCTCGTCGTGATTTTGCTGCTCGTATTCTTTGAAGACTGGGTGCTATTCCTGCCCAACCTGGCATTCGGAATCAGCAGCCACTAATCGGAGAACGGACAATGTTTGATATTATTATTGCTAACGGGCTACTGGTTGACGGTACTGGCAAGCCGGCCGTAAAACAGGACATTGGTATCAATGGCGAGCGGATCACAGCCATCGGAGACCTTGCCAGCGCCCAGGCAAAAACCCGAATCGATGCCGACGGCCAGATCGTCAGCCCCGGGTTTATAGACATTCATACGCACTCTGACTTCAGCCTGCTGGTGAATGGAAAAGCCGAAAGCCAGGTTCACCAGGGCGTGACTTTGGAGGTGGTTGGCAATTGTGGTCATAGTTGCGCACCCTGCCCCAAGTGTGACGAATTGAAAGGATCCATTTTCGGCTATCAATCGGATATTGATATCAGCTGGAATACTTTCGACGAATACCTGACTGTACTCGGCGAACAGCCGCTGGGCGTCAATGTTGCTGCCTATGTCGGGCACGGCACGCTGAGAATCGCAGCGATGGAAGGACAAAACATCAACCGTCCTGCCTCCTCGGACGAAATCAAGGAAATGGAGCGTCTGCTGGCAGCGTCTCTCGACGAAGGCGCAATCGGATTCTCGACCGGACTGGAATACTCTCCTGGAAGTTCTGCTCCAACCAGCGAAATTACGCAGCTGTGTCGGGTACTTCAGCGCCATGACCGGCTGTATGCCACTCATGTTCGCAACCGCGACATTTACTATGAACAGGGCTTTGGTGAAGCCCTGGCAGTCGCCCGCAATGCCGGTGTTCGCTTGCAGATATCACATATTGCCCCGAAATTTGGCGCACCCGCCCATGCCATGGAGCATACGCTGCAGATGATTGACTGGGCACGCAATGACGGGGTCAACGTCGCTTTTGATATCATCCCGCACAATTGGGGCCCAACCACCATGTCGTCAGTGCTGCCCACCTGGGCATTCGACGGTGGCGTTGCGAAAATACTGGAGCGACTGGCAAATCCCGGGTTACGGGCCGCCTTGAAAGACAATCCAAACCCCATCTGGCAAATGATCCCGGCGGGCCGCTGGGATCTGATCATCCTGTTCCAGTCCGAGCAGAATGCAGACCTGAACGGCCTTACCATCGCCGATATTGCGACCAAACGTCGTCAGAAGGATCCCCATGACACCGTGCTTGATCTGCTGCTGGAGGAAGGTGAAGGCATGTTTAATGTTACTTGGGCCGCAAACAACTTCGCAGAAGCCGACAACCGGCTCTGCGTGAGCCAATCCGAATGCGGCATCATTTCCGATACGATTACCCTTGCCCCCTATGGAGCGCTGGGCAAGAAACGCTGGTCACCGAGCACCTACGGCTGGGCTTCACGTTTTATTGAACACTACCACCGTGAGGAGCGCCTGATATCGCTGGAAGATTCCATACGTCGCATCACCGGCCTTGCCGCCGAGCGCCTTGGCATTAAGGACCGAGGCGTGCTTAAAAAAGGGAATATGGCCGATATCACCATTTTCAGTAGCCGCGAGCTACACGATAACTCCACGCTGCAGGACCCGAACCGCTACCCGTCGGGAATTGATCACGTGATCGTCAATGGGAAACTCGCCATCCATGCCGGCAAGCGTACCGATAGCAATTCGGGCCGTGTGCTGCGCGCCTGAG
>JBFGZM010000185.1:0-7326 GCA_041586815.1 Marinobacterium sp.
GCCAGGCCCTTGGCTGTCGTCACCACGTCCGGCAGGATGCCGTTGTGCTGAAACGCAAAGTACTGGCCGGTGCGGCCATTGCCGGTCTGGACTTCGTCCAGCATCAGCAGCCATTCCTGCTCATCACAGATGTCGCGCAGCTGATTGAGGTAGTCGTCGGCGGGGATGCGGATACCCGCTTCGCCCTGCACCGGTTCCACCAGGATGGCCACCACATTGGGGTTGTTGGCGGCGATGGTGCGAATGGCGTCGACATCGTCGTAGGGCGCGCGGACAAAACCGCTGACAAGGGGTTCAAAGCCCACCTGAACAGCACGGTTGCCGGTGGCGCTCAGGGTGGCGAGTGTGCGGCCATGGAAGGAGTTCTCCATGACAATAATGGCCGGGTTGTCGATGCCTTTCTGGTGGCCGTAGCGGCGCGCCAGTTTGATGGCGGCTTCGTTGGCCTCGGCGCCGGAGTTGCCGAAAAATACGCTGTCCATGCCGGAAATGGCGCACAGGCGATCGGCCAGGTGCTCCTGCAGGGGAACGGTATACAGGTTGGACGTGTGAATCAGGCGGGAAGCCTGTTCACTGATAGCGTGAGTAACGGCGGGGTGGCTGTGACCGAGGCCGCATACGGCGATGCCGGACAGTGCATCCAGGTATTTGTTGCCATCCGTATCGTACAGCCAGGCGCCTGCGCCGTGGTCGAAGGCAACCGAGAGCCTGTTATATGTATTCATGATAGGCGTAGCTGCCATGTTCGTGCTCCCTACAACGCAAAAAGGCAGCCCTGGCTGCCAAACAAAAGAAACGCATTCTATTGACTGGCATTCATTTTGGCAATGGAAGTCGTCTCAGCGGCAAAGTATGGCTGCAGTGGGCCCCTGCTGAACGTTAAAAAAACCTTGGGGCTCGGGCTTGAAAAGTCGCTTTGGTGGTGCAATATATTGCTTCGTGCCTGGTCGGCCGCAAGCCTGCGGGCGGGTTTTTTACCTGACCCTTTTGCTCGGATATATGATAGGCTGGTACAAGGCGTTCGCGCACGGCGGACTGGAGTTTCACCGTAGTTTTAAAGGTGTATCAATGAGTGTGACCGATACTATCAAAGAGCAGATCGAGAAAAATGCCATTCTGCTTTATATGAAGGGAACTCCGCGTTTCCCGCAATGCGGCTTTTCATCCCGCACAGTTGAAGCTGTGATGAATTGTGGCGAGCGTTTCGCGTTCGTTAACATTCTGGAAAACCCCGAAATTCGTGCCGAGCTGCCAAAGTATGCGAACTGGCCGACCTTCCCGCAGCTGTGGGTCAATGGTGAGCTGGTGGGCGGGTGCGATATCGTTTGCGAGATGGCCGCCAATGGCGAGCTGGAAACGCTGATCAAGCAGGTTGCAGCAGCTCAGGCACCGGAAGGCGACGCCTGAGTTGAACTGAATTCATTCGGCGTGACTGCCCACGGCGGTCACGCCGAAGTTTTAAGTGTTGAAAATACGACTACACACGGAGAGAGAAGTAATGGGCGTACTAGTTGGCAAGCAAGCACCGGACTTTACCGCAGCAGCCGTTCTGGGCACTGGCGAAATCGTCGATTCCTACAACCTGAAAGAGGCCATCAAGGGCAAATACGGCCTGGTCTTCTTCTACCCGCTGGATTTCACGTTCGTTTGTCCGTCTGAGCTGATCGCGCTGGATCACCGCGTTGGCGCGTTCAAGGAACGTAATGTTGAGGTTATCGGTGTTTCCATCGATTCCCAGTTCTCCCACAATGCATGGCGCAACACTCCGGTTAATCAGGGCGGTATCGGTCCTGTGAAGTACACTCTGGTGGCAGACGTCAAGCACGAAATCTGCCAGGCATTCGATGTTGAGCACGAAGCTGGTGTTGCCTTCCGTGGCGCTTTCCTGATCGACCAGGAAGGCAATGTGCGTGCGCAGATCGTCAACGATCTGCCGCTGGGTCGTAACATCGACGAGCTGATTCGTCTGGTTGACGCGCTGCAGTTCCACGAAGAGCACGGCGAAGTGTGCCCGGCTGGCTGGAACAAGGGCGACAAGGGCATGAACGCTTCTCCGGAAGGTGTTGCTGCTTACCTGGCCGAAGAATCCGGCAAGCTGTAAGTTTCGCTATCTGAAAGGCCGGCTCCCTGCAGTCGGCCTGGCAGACAGGCAGATATAAAAAACCCGTCATGCGACGGGTTTTTTCGTTCAGGGCGGTCAGTCGTCGTACTGGCGGCTTTCCAGCACCATGTCCCAGCCGCCGAGGTCCTTCCAGCGGTTGACGATGGCGCAGAACAGCTCGGCGGTCTTGACGGTGTCATAGAGCGCGGAGTGGGCTTTCTTGCCATCGAAATCGATATCGGCCACGTCGCAGGCGCGCGCCAGTACTGTCTGGCCATAGGCAAGCCCGGCCAGGGTGGCGGTATCGAAGGTGGAAAACGGGTGGAAGGGGTTGCGCTTGGCGTCGGTGCGGGCGGCGGCGGCCTGAATAAAGCTGTGGTCAAAGGCGGCATTGTGGCCCACCAGGACAGCGCGCTTGCAGTTGTGCGCCTTGATGGACTTGCGGATGGCCTTGAAGATGTTTTCCAGCGCCAGTGTTTCCGGAACGGCATTGCGTTCCGGGTCAAAGGGGTTAATGCCGGTAAAGTCCAGTGCGGATTGCTCCAGGTTGGCGCCTTCGAAAGGGTCAACCGCTTCGTCGAAGCTCTGGTCGATCATCAGGTAGCCATTTTCGTCCATCGTCAGTGTGACGGCGGCGACTTCCAGGAGGGCATCGGTGAGGGGGTTGAAGCCGGCCGTTTCAACGTCAATAACGACGGGCAGAAAGCCGCGAAAGCGGTCTGCCATCAGTTGCGGAATGGTGCTGTTGCTCAAGAGGAGTCCTTAGTTGCCGCGCATGCAGTCAGTGAGTAAGGCGCTATTCTAGCAACCCAGGCGCGCGGCCTCCATTGTTGAGCTCATATTCCCGTAGAGTCATGGCTGCGAAGGGTATATGTTTGTACGGGCGCCCTTGGTGCTGCCCGCGGGCGTCGTGATTAAAGGAAACGGCCATCAGGTCGATACACTCCGGTGTTGGCGGGCGCCGGTCCCGGGTAGCTTGTGTTGGGTTGTGGCGAGCGCAGGGCGTTCGCGGACATGTTGAGGTGATCAATTTGCTGTGCAGACTGTCGTTGATTTTGCTCGTCTGGCTGAGTGCTCAGTCGGCTCTGGCGGTGACCTACAGGGCCGATATCGATGACTCGCGCTGGGAGCTGGAATCCTCCAGGTTCAGCTGTCGTCTGAGTCAGGCTGTGCCGGCGTATGGGCGGGCACTGTTTGAACGCGAGGCCGGGGAAGATGTGCGCTTCAGTCTGCGTGCTGTCGAGCAGCTGAGCGCCTCGGCGCAAGCATTGCTGGTGGCGGAGGCGCCACCCTGGCGTCCGGGGTCTGCGCCGCAGCTGATCGCCACGCTAAAGGTTGATGCCGACAGTGGCGATATTGATGTGGCGCCGGATTATGCGCGCCAGATGCTGGCATTTCTGTACAAGGGGCTGGTGCCGACCTTTACCCGCACTGACTGGCAGGGCACGGGAGAGCCTTTGAGGGTGGGTGTATCGGCAGCGAACTTCGGTTCGGCCTATCAGGAGTACAGTGGCTGTGTCGAGGGGTTGCTGCCGGTCAATTATCGTCAGGTGGCGCGTACTGCCGTGCTGTTCCCGCCCGCGACCTATGTGTTGTCGGATTCGGCCCGGTCGCGCCTTGATCTGATCGCGCTCTATGTGAAACACGATGACAGCGTGCAATCCGTGTATGTGGATGGTCACTCGGACAACCTGGGGCGTCGGTTGCTGAATCGCGACCTGTCGAAAAAACGGGCTGAGGCCGTAACCGAGTATCTGATGGCCCGGGGGATGGACGAGTCCATGATCACGACGCGTTTTCATGGTGAGCGCTATCCGGTTGTGCCGAACACCTCGGCGGCCAACCGGGACCGAAACCGCCGCGTCACTATCCGTCTTGAGCGTGAATAGCCTTCTGGCCCGGGGGCTTTCCTGATATACTGCCGCGTTTTTTGCGAATAGATTCTCTCCCCGGGCGCTGATTCCAGCGTCCCGGCGATCTCATGTGGAGCTGAGACATGTCCGATATTAAAAAGGTTGTGCTGGCCTACTCCGGCGGACTTGATACTTCTGTCATCGTTCGCTGGTTGCAGGATACTTATAATTGCGAAGTCGTCACCTTTACTGCTGACCTGGGGCAGGGTGAAGAGGTTGAGCCTGCACGCGCCAAGGCCGAGGCTCTGGGTGTAAAGGAAATCTACATCGAAGATCTGCGCGAAGAGTTCGTGCGTGATTTCGTCTTCCCGATGTTCCGTGCCAATACCGTATACGAAGGTGAATACCTGCTGGGTACTTCCATTGCGCGTCCGTTGATCGCCAAGCGGCTGATCGAGATTGCCAATGCGACCGGCGCCGATGCCATTTCCCATGGCGCCACCGGCAAGGGTAACGACCAGGTGCGCTTCGAGCTGGGTGCCTATGCGCTCAAGCCTGGCGTCAAGGTCATCGCGCCCTGGCGCGAGTGGGATCTGACATCCCGCGAAACCCTGATGAAGTACTGCGAAGACCGCAATATTCCGGTCGATTTTTCTGGCAAGAAGAAAAAGTCGCCGTACTCCATGGATGCCAATCTGCTGCACATCTCCTATGAGGGCGGTGTGCTGGAGGATCCCTGGGCCGAGGCTGAGGAAGACATGTGGCGCTGGTCGGTATCGCCTGAGCAGGCACCGAACGAAGCGACCTACATTGAGCTGACCTACGCCAAGGGTGATATCGTGGCCATCGACGGTCAGGCCATGTCACCGGCGACCGTACTGGAAACGCTGAACAGGATCGGCGGCGCCAATGGCATCGGCCGTCTGGATATCGTCGAGAACCGCTTTGTCGGCATGAAGTCCCGTGGCTGCTACGAGACACCGGGTGGCACCATCATGCTGCGTGCCCACCGTGCGATCGAGTCCATTACTCTGGACCGTGAAGCGGCTCACCTGAAAGACGAACTGATGCCGCGCTATGCTGAAACCATCTACAACGGTTTCTGGTGGTCTGAAGAGCGCAAGATGATGCAGCAGCTGATCGACTACAGCCAGCGCAACGTCAACGGTGATGTCCGGCTGAAGCTCTACAAGGGTAATGTCGAAGTTGTGGGTCGTCGCTCTGCAGACAGCCTGTTCGATGAAAGCATCGCTACCTTTGAAGACGATGCCGGCTCCTACGACCAGAAGGATGCGGAAGGCTTTATCAAGCTCAACGCATTGCGCATGCGTATTGCGGCAAGCAAGGGCCGTAACCTGCTGGAAGACTGATCGCAGTCGGATCCATGCAAAAGCCCGCCTGAAGTGCGGGCTTTTTTGTGCCTGCAGCATGAGTTCCCTTACGCGGACTTCTGACGTTCGGGGTCGAGCTGACTGTTACCCGTTGTTGGGCCTGTGAGGTTTGTCGTCCCGGGTCGGGGCTGTGCTTGCACCTGTGTGAAGGGGGGCTTTTGTCGCACGTCCTTTTGGTCAGGATGGCGGAACTGTGCTAGCGTGGCCGCAGGTTTATTTTTGTTGATTGCATGAACAAGTATTTTACTGGAAAGACGGCGCTGGTTGTTGATAGTGACCGGGCTGATTTGGGTGCGTTGCGGGATGTGTTGGGCCTGTTGGGCCTGGCGAGCGTTGCGACGGCGCCGTCGGCCAACATGGGGTCGAGCTATCTGCAGGCGCAAACATTCGATTTTTGCATCGTCGCTCATGACCTGGGGCGAGGGGAGAGGAGTGGCCTGCAGGTGGTGCAGGACGCTCTTCACGGCGGTTTCTGCTCCCGGCGTACGATTTTTGTGCTGCTGGCCTCTCCTCGGCAGGCACAGCAATGTGCCGCAATGGTGGATTATCCGCCGGATCTTTGCCTGTCCAAACCGCTGGATCCTGGCAAGGTGCAGGAGCGGCTGGAAAAGTTGCTCCAGCTAAGGCGCGTTCTTGCGCCGGTGGATACCCTGCTTGACCAGCAGCAGTGGGGGGCGGCGCTAAGAGAGTACGCATTGCTGGCTGATCAGTATCCAGCGTTGCGGGGGCTGCTCAGTCGCCTGCAGGGCCGTTTGCAGCTGCAGCGCAGCGCGTTTGAAGCGGCGAGGGGCCTGTTTGCGGATCTTGTTTCACAATCGAACCGAAGGTGGGCCCCTGTGGGTTTTGGGCGTGCGCTTTACGGGCTGGGTGACTATGAGGGCGCGCGGCAGTGGCTGGGCGCTGAAAAGGTTCCGTTGCTGCCTGAGGTCAGTTTGCCGCTGGCGCGTAGCCTCAGAATTCAGGGGCAGCACAAGGCGGCGCTGGTCCTGTTGCGAAAGGCGGTGCAGCAGGCACCCGCGGTGCCGCAGTTGCAGGCCGAGCTTGCGAGCCTGCTGGGGCAGGCGGGGGAGTGGGAGCAGGCGGTTGTCGCTTACCGGGAGGCGGTACGCCATGGCCGATTTTCGCCATTCCTGTGTGTTGAATATTACAGCGGGCTGGTGCGCGCGCTGCTGTCGCAGATGAGTCCGGCTGGAGAGGCGCGTTCGGTCGCCGCCGGGGCGGAAGCTGTGCAGGCGCTTGAGAGTCTGGTGCGGGACTTTGATGGTGCGGCCTCGGTCGTTCGGGCGCGCCTGCTAAGCGTGGAGGTTTATCAGGCTGGTGGCAACAGGCTGATGGCTGACCAGGCCGCGCGGGACGCCTTCCGGCGATTCGAGGCGCTGGCGCTGGATGAGCAGTTGCTGTTGCTTGATCTGCTGGTCGATGCGCTGGGGGCGGGTTGCATGTCTCAGGAGGCGGAGGCTGCCCGGCGAAACATCACGCCGCAGCATGCGCGCCTGGGGTGGGGACGCTGCAATCTGGCGGGCTTGCAGGCATTTCGAAAAGGTGACTTTGCCGGGGCTTACCGGCAGTTCACTACGGCAAATGAACTCTGTCCGCACAATCCAGGCCTGGTGCTTAATCTGGTGCAGTCCGGGCTGGAGTGGGGGGCGAGAGAGCCGCGGGAGTGGCTGGCGCTGGTGCGACATTGCAATGCCGTGTTAAGCGAGATTCACTTTGGTGCCCTTGGGCGAAAACAGCAGAAACGCTACTGCGGCCTGTGGCGGCGGCTGGAAAACTTTTACGCAGCCATGAGTGAACAGGGCTCAGAGCCAGGGCTCGTCGTCCTCGATCAGGATTGAGGGCGACTTCGGACTGTCGGCGGGGCCTGTATCTGGCTCCGGCGGGTCCGACTGGATGATGGTGCGAGCCAGCTTGCGGCTGAGCAGCTTTTTTTGGGAAGCCAGCGGGAAGTCCGTAAAAAGGATCAGGTTTTTGGCGATCA
>JBFGZM010000186.1:0-7319 GCA_041586815.1 Marinobacterium sp.
GCGGGAATAGCTCAGTTGGTAGAGCACGACCTTGCCAAGGTCGGGGTCGCGAGTTCGAGTCTCGTTTCCCGCTCCAATCCTCGAAAGAGGACAGTCCTCGCAAGAGGAATTTGCAAGTCCCATTCGTCTAGTGGTCCAGGACACCGCCCTTTCACGGCGGTAACAGGGGTTCGAACCCCCTATGGGACGCCACTTCTCGGCAGTTGATCGACTGGCGGGTTGTAAAGCGGGAATAGCTCAGTTGGTAGAGCACGACCTTGCCAAGGTCGGGGTCGCGAGTTCGAGTCTCGTTTCCCGCTCCAGATCACTTCATGTACTGCCTTTGTTTCTCTTGTCTGCTTTCACTGGCGGGCTGTCGTCTGTCTTCGCTTTCGGCTCATTTCCCTTATTTGTCTTCGTCCTGCAACGCTTGAGTCTATAGTTAACCGATGAATAATTGATGTCCGGGATCTGGCCGTTGTCATCTGGCGTCGGGTGGCCTTGGCGGTGCTGATATTGCGATATACAGTGCCTGTGATCTGCAGTGCCGGCTTTGCCGTAACAGTCCTGGATGTTCCTGTTCGCGGTGTCCTGTGTCATGCGATAACCGGCAGGTGATGGCATGAGCGCTCAGCAGGTGCGACACTGTTGGTGCGCGTGGCGCTGTATTCGGGCTGGTTGCTGAGCGCAAGCATTGATGCAAGGAGCGAAGTTCTTCATTCTGTGTCCGGGATGAGGTTACAGGGAGGGTTGAAATTGCTGCATGCTGATACGATTTCATTTTGTCGTGCCCAGCGTTTAACGCCGTCGGCGGTGATGGTTGTTTCGCCTCAAGGCGGGATCCTGTGGGTCAATGATGCCTTTTGTGCCTTGGCCGGTTGTCGGGCACAGGACGCGCAGCAACGTGCGGCACTGTCCTATTTTGAGGGTCGGGGCCAGCCTCCGCAGGCTTTTCACCAGCTGGAAGCCGGGCTTGGCGATGGCACCCTTCTCGATATTGAAACTCCCTTCTATACGGCAACAGGCGCTCTGCGCTGGGTTCGGCTGCAAAGCCGAGCGCTGCAGTGGGGTGCAAGCACGCCGCAGGCGCATGCGTGGTTCTGTACCGACATAACCGATGAGCGGGGCAGTTGCGCCCTGTCCCGTCTGCGCGCCCTGCTCCTGGATCCGGGCCTTCGGATCAGGCCGCTGGCAGATCAGCTCGAGGCGCTGGTTGTTGAGATCAGGGAGCAGCTGCCGGGGGGCGGGGTCTGTATACAGCTGCTGGAAGATGATGGCCGTCGAATAAACTGTGCTGCCGCAGCGGGGCTTTGTGAGCGCTATCTGAAAACGATTAATGGCATGGCACCAGGGCAGGTGTCAGGGCCCGCCGGCCTTGCCATGCGCCACGCAACGTCTGTGCAGGTCGACGCTATGGCGGCGCCGGCGGACTGGGGGGCGGGTGGCGACGCACTGCTGGCCATGGGTTTTGTCGCGAGTTTCTCAATCCCGCTCGTCAGCGTCGGCAAGGTGCTGGGGTGCCTTGATCTGTATCTTCCCGTGCAGGGAGTGATGTTTCCCGCCGTTGATGAGGTGGTTGCGACTGCTGCTGGCGTGGCGTCCCTTGCCGTGCAGTTGGGAGCCGACCGGGATCGGCTGAGAGCATTGAGCCGCGGTTTGGAACAGGCGAACCTGGCCATGGCGGTAATAGATGCGGGCGGGCGCGTGGTGGACATTAACGAGTGCTTCGAAGCTCAGACCGGGTTTGGGCGCAGCGATATCATCGGGCGGCACGTCGCTGAGCTGCATTGCGGTGATGAAAGCGACGAAGGCTGGGGAAGCTGGTGTGAAGAGTTGTTGTCGTCCAGCCGCTTCGAGGGCGAGTGCGCGCTGCGGCGCAAGAATGGCAGCAACTTCTGGGCTGAAATGACGTCCACGGTGCTGCGGGATGCCCGGGGTGCGATTTCCCACTATGTGACTGTACTGAAGGATGTCTCCGAGCGCAGGGAAAGTGAGTCCATGCTGCATCAGATGGCATTTTTTGACTCGCTGACGGGGCTGCCCAATCGACGTTTGCTGCTCGACCGGCTGGAAATGGTACTGGCTTCCGGGCGGCGGCACCGGCGAGTCTCCGCGCTGATTTTTGTGGATCTCGATCGTTTCAAGCGCGTCAATGATGTCTTTGGCCACAGTGTGGGCGACGCTGCGCTCATGGAGTTGTCACGGCGCTTGCGGGCGATCGTTCGAGAGCAGGATACCGTGGCACGGCTGGGGGGGGACGAGTTTGTGGTGATGCTGCCTGATGTCGGTGCAAATATTTCCCCTGATGTTTCGCGACGGGTGCGTCGCCTGGCGGACAAGCTGCTTCGGGCCCTGCGGGAGCCTTTCAACATAGAGGGTCACATGCATCATTTGCAGGCCTCAATGGGGATTACCCTGTTACCCAAAGGGCTCGAAACCGCCGAGGACCTGCTGCGCGAGGCGGATATCGCGCTCTACCGGAGCAAGGCGACAGGGCTGGGTGAGGTCACATTCTTCGAGGCGGGCATGCAGTTGCAGGTGCAGGAGTTTGCCGATCTGGAGCGTGATCTGCGTCACGCGCTCAGGGACGGCGAGCTGTTTATCTTCCTCCAGCCTCAGGTCGACCCGAATGGCCACACGGTGGCAGCAGAAGCGTTGGCGCGGTGGTTCCACCCGACCCGCGGCTTTGTCGCGCCGGTGGACTTTATTCCCGTGGCGGAGGAGTCGGGCCTCATTGTGGAGCTCGGCGCCTGGATCTTCGAACAGGTGTGCGAGATGAGTGTAAGGGTAAGTGAAGCGGGTCATGCGCTGCCGCTATCAGTAAACGTCAGTCTGCGGCAATTTCGCCAGCCAGGCTTTGTGCAGGCGATACGTGAAATCCTGCAGAAAACCGGTGCGGACCCTGCGTTGCTTGTACTGGAAATAACCGAGAGTCTGCTGGGCGATGACATGGGCGATATTGTGGCTGTCCTGGCTGAGCTGTCACAGCTGGGGTTACAGTTGTCCATTGATGACTTTGGTACCGGTTATTCCAATCTGGCGCGGCTCAAGCAGATGCCCTTGAGTGAGCTCAAGATCGACAAGAGTTTTGTACAGGACCTGGCTGAAGGCAACAACGATGCCGCTATCGTAGAGGCAGTCCTTGGCATTGCCAGGAGTCTGCATCTGCTGGTGGTTGCTGAGGGTGTGGAGACCCAGGAGCAGGCTGATTTTTTGCGGCGGCGAGGCTGTGATCGTTTGCAAGGTTTCTATTACGCCAAACCGGAACCCGCCGAAGTGGTGCTAAGGGAATGGCTGGAGCCGGTCGCCGTGGTCGGTGGCGCACTGCGCTCGGAGTTGAAGGTACATTGACCGGGGTGACATATGGATAGTGAAAAAACGCCGGATATTCTTGCTTTGGGTTTTCTAGAGCGTCTGCCTGCGCGAATCCAGGCGATTTGCATGCAGGCTGCGGGCCTGGGGCCAGGGCTCTGGCAGCCTGGCCCTGTGCAGGAACTCTGTCGGCTGCTGCACAGCCTGGTGGGGGCTGCTGGCACCTTTGGTCAGCCGGGGCTGGGTAACAAGGCCCAGTGTCTGCTCGATTTTGTCGAGGGCTGGCGTGACAGCAGTGCAGGGCCCGGCAAGGATGAATGGGCGGTCTGGGTGGGACTGCTGGCAGCCTTGAAGGACCTGCCCCTGAATAGCCTCTATCGGCATCGCCTGTACGACGGTTCCGTTACCGACCTTGGCCTGACATCGATAGTGCCGCAGACACCGGGTGCTGGCGACGCGGCCAGGCCCTGTATTCATGTGCTGGAGGACGACGCGGAGCAGGCGGCCATGTTGCGGTCGTTGCTTGAGTCTCATGGTTATGCTGTACAGGTGTTTCAGGAAACCGCCACGTTCAGAGATGCCTGGCTGGCGGGGCAGCAGGCTGATCTGGTGCTGGCGGACATGGTGTTCGCCGAGCGCCTGCAGGCGGGTGCCGAGGTGGTGGTTGAATTGCTGTCCACGGTGGAAAACACGCCGCCAGTGGTGTTTCTTTCCGTTCGTGATGATGTCGAAGCGCGCCTGGCGGCATTTCGTGCCGGCGCTGCCCGGTACCTTACAAAACCGGTGCAGCCGTCCAGGCTGTTTGAAGTGGTAGACGAGCTATCGTTACGTCGGCCCGCCGCACCTTACCGCGTGATGGTGGTGGATGATGATTCTGCCCAGGCCGAGCTGACGGCAAGACCCCTGCGTGATGCAGGCATGTGTGTGGACGTTCTGAATCAGCCGCTGGATACGCTGGACAGGCTGCGCAGCTTTGGCCCGGACCTGCTGCTGATCAACATTTCCATGCAGCGAGCGAGCGGTCCCGAGATCGCGGCGATTCTGCGTGAGGAAGAACAGTTTGCCTTCCTGCCGATCCTGTTTATCTCGGCGGAAAGTAATGCCGCCAAAAAGTTGATGGCGCTGGGGATGGGCGGGGATGACTTTCTGCTCAAGCCCATACGCGCCTCGGCGTTGCTGGCGGCGGTGCGGGCCAGGGCCTGGCGGGCTCGGCGCATGCGCTTGCTCGGTGCGCGTTATCATGCACTGGCAGATGAGCATGAACGATTGCTGGATGCCATGGCGCAGAGTGTTGCGCTGGCGCGTGCCGATGAAACCGGCAACCTGACCATGGTGAGCGCACGGCTGCGTCAGTTGCTCGGCTACGATTGCGCTCAAGCCTGGCACGAGGCGGGCCTGGCCCCGCTCGCGCGACAACTGCAGCACCCGATAGCAATCTGCCTGGCCGTGGGGGAGCGCTGGCAGGGAAAGATGAACTTGCGGCATCGCGATGACTCCGTCATTGCTGTCGTCATAACCATTACGCCATTATTGGAGGCGAGTGAGGGCTCCGGTAAGGCGTTGCTGATTGTGCAGCCCGGGTGAGTGTGTTTTGTCAGGCGGTATATGAGGTGTAGTGAAATGAATCAGCCCTGCAGGGATGATATCGGGGCTGAGGCTCGCTGGGGCCCACTCTGGTTTGTGCTGTTGCCCATACTGATGCTCAGTGGCTTTGTACTGTTGCTGCTTGGCGATTGGGGCGCAGGCAGTGCGGCGAGTCATTCGCTGATGGAGGTTGCGGCAACAGTGCTGGCGCTGGTAGCCGGTGGTATTGCCCTGGTGCGCTTCTACAGTCGTCCCGAAATTGGCTTTCTGGTACTGGGTGCAGGGCTGGTGGGCGCGGGCCTGCTGGATGGTTCGCATACGCTGCTCAGTGCGGCGGGTTTTGAGCCCGATGGCCCCTCGTCACTGGAACGACTGACGCCCTGGAGCTGGTTTGCTTCACGGCTTTATCTTTCGGTTCTGCTGTTTATGTGGTGGCGACTGCGCAAGGTGCCCCTTGACGCCGGTATTGACTCGCGGCAACTGGCGGCGCCGGTTTTCATCATGACCGGCGTGGTGACGGTGGGCTGTTTTCTGTTCTTTGCGCTGGTTCCGCTGCCAGAGTCTCATTTCGATTTTGCGGGCCTGTCCAGGCCTGAAGAATTGATTCCGGGGGTGCTTTTTGGGCTTGCTTTGCGTGGGCTTTGGCGTGACCGTCGCTGGCCCCGCGATCGTTTCGAGTATTGGCTGGTTATTACGCTGTTGCTGAGCAGCATAACGCAGCTGTGCATCATGCCGTTTTCTGCGGTGCTGTTTGATGTTGCCTTTGTCAGCGCCCATTTCGTCAAAATATGCAGTTACCTCGCCCTGCTGGTGGGGCTGTTCTGCAGCATGTACCAGACGTTTCGCCAGGAGGAACAGGAAACGTCACGGCGGTGCCAGGCAGAAACGCAGCCGGGTGTGACGGCATCTCGCCTGCGGGTGCTGTTCGACTTGTCACCCGTGGGTATTGCCATGACAGATGCCGGCAGCCGGCGCTTTGTGGATGTTAACGATGCGTTGCTGACGGCGACAGGCTACAGTCGCGAGGCTTTTCTTGAGCTGGATTATGAAGCGGTTGCCCGGTCAGGCCTGCTGGCTGACCAGGGGCTGGTCATTGATGATGGGTGCTATGGGCCCGTGGAGTCCGTATTCAGGCGCAAGGATGGCAGCCGTTTTCCGGTTCTGCTCAGCGGCGTAAAACTGACAGATGAAACCGGCCGGGAAGTCATCTGGTCGATTGTGCAGGATATCAGTACCCGTAAAGCGTCCGAACAGGCGCTGGTCAAGGACCGGGAATTCCTCAAGACGGTGCTGGACAATCTTACCGACGGTGTCGTTGCCTGCGATGAGTCGGGTTCCCTGACGCTGTTCAATAACGCGTCGTTCGAGTTTCACGGTTTGCCGCCCGAGCGGCTGGACCCCGAACACTGGGGCCGCCACTACAGCCTTTACGCTTCGGACGGGCAGAGCCCGCTGGCCCAGGAGGATATTCCGCTGCTGCGTGCCCAGAAAGGGGAAACTGTGCGCAATGTCGAGATTGTCATTGCGCCGGTCGGTCTTCCCCGGCGTACGGTGGTATGCAGTGGTCAGCCTATACTGGGCCCGGAAGGACGCCAGCTCGGAGCTGTGGTGGTGATGCATGATATCAGCGAGCGCAAGCGGGCAGAATGGCAGGTTGAACAGCTGAATGCGCGTCTCAAGCTTGCAACCCAGGCGGCCAAGGTGGGTATATGGGACTACGCCTTCGATGACAAAGTTCTGATCTGGGATGCAAACATGCATGACCTCTATGGTTATGTTGACGGCGAGTTTGACGGGCGCTACCGCAGCTGGATCAAGCGGGTGCATCCAGACGACCAGCCGCGGGTTCAGCAAACGCTGGAAGGGTTGTTGCAAAAGAACGAACCGGTTGAGTGCGAGCTGCGTATTATCCTGTCCGGTGGTGAGATTCGCTGGCTCAAGGCGTTTGCAATCCTGAGTCGAGACGCCTCCGGTCGTCCCCTGCGCATGACAGGCACCAATTGGGATATCACGGCGACCAAGCACAGTGAACAGATGAAAAACGAGTTTATCTCGACTGTCAGTCATGAGCTGCGTACGCCGCTGACCTCGATTTCCGGTTCCCTGGGATTGCTGGTCGGTGGTGCTTTGGGCGACCTGCCGGCCAAGGCGAAGCCGTTACTGGATATCGCCCAGAAGAACAGCCAGCGGCTGATCCACCTGATCAACGATCTGCTGGATATCGAAAAAATAACCGCCGGCAAGATGACGTTCAATTTCCAGACACTTGACCTGTCGTTCCAGCTGGAGCGGGCCTGCGAAGTGAATCAGGGGTATGCAGAAACCCACGGGGTTGAGCTGACGCTATCCGGAGCTTGCCAGGGGCCGCTGCTTGTGAGAGCGGACGAGCAGCGCCTGCAGCAGATTCTGGCCAATTTCATTTCCAACGCCATCAAGTTCTCGCC
>JBFGZM010000187.1:0-7306 GCA_041586815.1 Marinobacterium sp.
CAAAACCACTAACCGACCGGTTAGCACCCAAGCTTCAAACAACCAATATCAAACCGGAAAACTCACCCTCGCCTCCCCCAGGCCCTCAAACCGTCCTACTACCTCGGCGCCAGGCTCCACAAATACCATCCCCGTCCAGGTACCCGTTGTCACCAGATCACCCTGTTTCAGGCCACCGGTGCGGCCGGTCAGATGGTTTGCCGTCCAGTTCACCAGGTGCATCGGGTCACCCACCGAGTGGGCGCCTTCACCGCGCACCAGCACTTCACCATCGACGATCAATTCCCCGGCAAGCTTGGCCGGGTCCAGCGTGCGCCAGTCCCGGGTGCCATTGCCAACGATGAGTGCGGCGTTGATCTGGTTGTCAGCCAGTTTCCAAAGCTCGGCGCAGGTCTTCCATTGCCGGATCCGTGTATCCACCACCTCGATGACCACGTAGACGCCTTCCACGGCGGCGGCGATTTCATCGCTGCTGTAGGGCTGTGCCCGCGGGGGCAAATCCTGCTTGAAGCGGTACGCCAGTTCCACCTCAATACCGATCATGTGCAGGCTGGCGGCCGGGATCTGCGTCGGCGATTCACTCACCACCGACTGGAAGATAGGCGCGGCGTAGGGCTCGGTATCCAGATTCGGCGCGCCTACCTTCCAGGTGCTGACGGGCTCATCGCAGCGGGCATCAGCCACAATGGCCTGGATGGCGTAGGCATCGGCCTTGCTCTGGGGACAGAGTTCATCCGGCAGCCCGTCGACCTGCTGGCCGCTGCGATACGCCTTTACAAAGAGTTGAGCGGCCTGTTCAACCTGGGTTTGGGTAAGTGACATAAAAAATCCTGTGAATTAAAAGAGCTAGGAACAAGGTTAAAGGAGAAAGCTAAAAAGCCGGCGACGCCGGCCAGTGCGGCTCGCCAAGCACTTCGCGAGCATGGGCTTCATACTGTGCGGCCAGATCCAGAAGATCCCGGTCAGCACCATAACGGCCCACCAGCTGGAAGCCGATGGGCAGGCCGCCGCTGGATACTGCACTGGGCAGGTTGATAGCCGGGTGGCCACAGGCATTGACCCAGCCAGTGTAGGCAGCGTGGCCCCTGGGCCCGACTTCCTGACCATCAATACGCTCGGGGTACGGCGTGGCCGCAGGCCAGGGCAGTGCCGCCGCCGAGGGGGTCATGATGATATCGATATCGCCATAGGCCGCCGTCACCTGGGCGCGGAACTGATCGATGCTCTCCAGCGCCCGCAAATAAGCAGGTGCCCCGACCGCCGCGCCCGCCGCCGCCATCTGAACAAAGCGCTCGGAGACCAGCGTTGGCGCCTGTGGATAACGCTCGAACAGGGAAGCCACTCCTACCTGCCCCAGCACGGGCCAGAAGGCGTTGACGAAATCCAGGCTGAACGGCAGCGGCCCTTCACTGACGCTATGGCCAAGGGTGCGCAGCGTCTCGCAGGCACCGGCCACGCTGGCGTCGATTTCCGGATCCAGCGCATTGCCGCCGAAATCCTTTACATAGAGAATGCGCAGCGGCTCTTGAGTCTCGGACTCGGCTGCCATGCTTTCGCCTGCAGCCTGCGCAGCAGCCAGCGATCTGCGATCCCGGGCATCGGGCCCGGCGATCAGGTCGAACAGCAGCCGGGCGTCAGCCACATTGCGGGCGATAGGGCCGATAACCTCGAAATCCAGCAGGATAGGCGGCAGGCCATTGCAGCGCGCCACCGCGCCAATGGACGGCTTGAGCCCCACCAGGCCGGTGTGCGATGACGGCCGGCGAATGGAGCCGCCACCGTCGGTACCGATGGCCAGCGGCCCCATGCCTGCTGCCACCGCCGCTACTGCGCCGCCGCTGGAGCCACCCGGGGTCAGCTCCGGATTCCAGGGATTGCGTGTAACGCCGAACAGCGGATTGTCGGTGTAGCCCTCCAGAGTAAATTCCGGCACGTTGGTCTTGCCGAGGATCAGCATGCCGGCGGCGCGCATGCGCGCCACCGGCAACTCGTCGACATCGGGTACATAGTCCGCCAGCAGTTTCGAACCCCAGGCACAGACCAGATCCTGTACCTGGATGTTGTCCTTCACCGTCACCGGCACTCCATCCAGCGCACTCAATGGTGCGCCCGCCGCCCAGCGCTCGCTACTGGCCCGGGCATCCTCTGTCACCTGCGGATTGGCCGTGACGATAGCATTGAGCTGCGGGTTCAGGGCGGCAATACGCTTCTCGATGGCCGCCAGAACCTGCAGCGGCGTCAGCGCGCCGCTGGCGAAGGCGGCACTGAGTGCCGCCGCACTCAGGCTGCAGATATCACCCGCAGCCGGATCTGCAAGAGATGCCGTGTCAGCGCTTGTATCGAGCGCGGCGTTCAGTTCAGGCTGTCCTGCCATGGGTATCTCCCCTGTCGGTTTATAACGCGAATTCATCGCGTTCAGTCATTTTGGTTCAATCAGTGCATCAGTTCAGGCAGCCAGAGTGCGATCTGCGGGAAGATCATCAGCGCCACGGTAAAGGCCAGCATCATCAGCATATAGGGTAATACGCCCCACATGACTTCCTGAATATTGCCGCCATCCTTGCGTACACTCTGCACCACGAAGAGGTTCATGCCCACCGGCGGCGTGATCATGCCCAGTTCACACATCAGCACGATAAAGACACCAAACCAGATCGGATCCACCCCCATGGCCATCATGATGGGATAGGTAATGGGAATGGTCACCACCTGCATGGACAGCACATCCATGAACATGCCAAGGCACAGGTAGAACACAATCAGCACCAGCAGCAGCCCGGTGGTGGATAGCCCAAAGGATACTACCCAGGCGGTAAGATCATCCACCACGCCGGTCAGGCTGATGGTGAGGTTAAGGATAAAAGCGGCGGTGATGATTAGCAGAATCATCCCGGTGATGCGTGCCGTCTGTATGAAGCAGTTCTTGAAGAACTCCAGGTTAAGGCGGCCGGAACGCCAGCCGAAGAACAGTGCTGCCATTACACCCAGCGCCGCCGATTCGGTGGCCGTGGCGATGCCCAAATAGATACTGCCCATAACGATGCCAAAAATCACCGCCGGCGGAATCAGATTCTTCGACAGCCGCAGCTTGTCTCGCAGTGATACCTTTTCCTCGCGCTTGCCCTCCGGGCCCCAGTTGGTCACGGCGATATAGCCCATGAACAGCAGACTCAGCAGGATGCCCGGCAAGAGACCCGCCATAAACAGCTTGCCGATGGAGTTGTTGGTCAGGGAACCGTAGATCAGCATGTTGACACTCGGCGGTATCAGAATGCCGAGGGTGCCGCCGGCGGCCAGGCTGCCCAGCGCCTGCTTCATGGAGTACTTGCGTTCCTCCAGCGTGGGCAGCGCCACGGTGCCGATGGTCGCTGCGGTAGCAACCGAGGAGCCCGAGGTGGCGGCAAAGAGTGCGCAGCAACCGATATTGGTGTGCACCAGACCGCCTGGCAGGCGCCCCAGCCAGGCCGCCATGGCCACGTACATGCGATCGGCGATGCCGCTACGCAGCATCAGCTCACCCAGCAACACGAACAGGGGAATAGCAGTGAGGATGTTCTCGTTGTGCACGCTCCAGATCACCGCACCGGTGGATTCCAGGAAGGGCCAGCCGAACACGATACCGCCACCAATCATGCCCACCAGCGCCATGGTCACGGCAATGGGCAAGCCCAGCAACAGCATCCCCAGCATGGCGGAAAAGGTCAGAAATACGATGGATATACTCATTTTGCGGCCCCCGCAGTGCCCGTTACACCCGCTGTTTTCAGCGAGGATTGCGACCGGTTTTCCGCCGGCGCAGCCTGTTCGGCCCCATTGCAGGCTTCATCCTGAGCGTGAGAGCGATGCTCAAAATCGTCGAGCTCCTCTTTCACTTCTTCGGACACACCCTTGGGGTGGAACTCTGTATTGAGGGTGTCGTGGTGACCACTGAACAATAGCCAGGTGGCGCGCAGTGCAAAGCCCGCGGATACCAGGGCAAAGGTACTGATACTGGCGAACCAGACGCCCTGCGGATAGATCAGTGGCGTGGCCCAGGGGGTAGCCGCCGTGCTGCCATAATCCCGGGTTTCACCAATGACCTTGAAGGTGGTCCAGCACAGGGTGGCCGCGAAGGCGGCCATCAGCACCGCCGACAGCCAGTTCAGGCCGGTCTGCATCTTTCTGGGCAGCAGTTCATGGAACAGGTCAATTCGAATGTGGGTACGCCCCAGCAGCGCCAGCGAAAACGCCAGGGTGCCGCCCACGGCCAGGGCATAGCCGCCGAGCTCGTCGGCGCCCTGCAGGGACATGCTGAAAAACTTGCGCAGAACCGTTTCGACCGAAACCAGCACGGACAGCAGCAGAAAGACTGCGCCGAATACCATGCTGGCGATCGTCTCTATACGTTTCATCAAGACACCTCACTCACAGAAAATCGCTCGTGCATTTTCTGCATACAAACCATCCCTGGTTTTATGATTGGAAAAGGGCCGGGGCTGTTCGTACCCCGGCCCGTATCACTCGGGCTTTAGAGTCCTACGGACTCGCCGAGCACTTTTTTCCAGTCAGCCGAACACTGCGGATTGGTCTTGTCGCAGACTTCGGACCAGGTCGGGTAGGACACTTCCTTCACTCCGTTGCGCAGCAGTGCCATGTCCGTATCACTCACAGGCACACCAACCAGCTTGAAGCTGGTACCGGTGTCGCAGGGAGTTGCACCCACGTTGCAGCGCCCGGCATCGTCAAACAGCTCCTCGGAGTAGGCCCAGATATCGTCCACCAGGGTATCGAAAGCCCCCTGCAGCGTTGCCTGCTGTTCAGGCGTGAACTTGTTCCAGGTATCCAGGTTGATACCGTAACCATTGAGCGCCATCTGGAAAGCCAGCGGCAGCACATGGGTGGTCACTTCCGGCCAGCCGGCGGAGTTGGCGGAGCTTGGGCCGGTGATGGCACAGTCCACCACGCCCAGCGCCAGGCTCTGATGCACGTCGCCAAAGCCCAGCGGCACCGGAATGCCACCCACGGATTCAACGAACTGCGCCAGGTTCTGGTCATAGACCCGCACCTTCAGACCCTTCACATCACTCAGGCTGGCGATGGGGTGATTGCAGAACAGCACCTGCGGGCCAAAGGGCCAGACGCCCAGCAGCTTGGTGTTGAAACGCTCCTGCAGACGCGCATCCACCACCTTGCTGTACTTGTCTGCCACGTCGCGCCCGGCCTTGTAGTCCGGGCTCAGCCCCACCAGATCGAGACCCAGGATGGTGGGTTCGTCACGGGAGACCTGGGACATGCGCAGCGACACCAGATCGAACATGCCGGATTTCAGCACTCGCAGTTCTTCCACATCCTTGATGCCGGTGGTATCCAGCGGCTTGTAGTTCACCTCGATGGGCAAGCCGGTTTTTTCCTGCAGGGTTTCAAAGAACGGCTGCTCCTTGTTTTTCTGGATCAGGCCCGTGGCCAGAGGCTGACCCACCACCCTCAGTTTCACCGCCTCTTCTGCCATTGCAGGTGCTGCAACAACACAGGCACCCAGTACTGCGGCCAGTAGCGTTTTATTCATGACATTGATTCCTTATTTTTATAATCGGGCTGTCAGGACAACGGCCTTCAAGCCTTACCGCGGTATGCGGTCTTGCATTTCGCCAACGACTGACGAAGGGTGGACGCAGGACGAGCCGCCCGCATCCTGATACATCAGGCGACCTGCTGCTGCGGGCTACGCTGTCCGCCTGCGGCCATCTCGGCCAGGTAATCCAGGGCCGCCTGCACACCGCCCTTGTTGTGGGCAATGCCGGCCGCGCTCAGGCCCATCTCGACACCGGCCAGGGTGCCAATCAGGGTCAGGTCGTTGAAGTCGCCCAGGTGGCCGATACGGAACACCCTGTCCTGCAGCCTGTTCAAGCCGGTGCCCAGGGACATGTCAAAGTGTTCCAGAATCACCGCCCGCAGCCGGTCGGCGCTCTCGCCTTCGGGCACCAGCACGGCGGTAAGCACATTACTGTGCTCGGAGGGCACCAGACTCAGCACTTCCAGCCCCCAGGCTCTAACCGCCCGGCGCGTCGCTTCGCTGTAGCGGGCATGGCGGGCAAATACATTGTCCAGACCCTCTTCCAGCAGCATGGCGATGGCTTCTTTCAGTCCGTACAAGAGATTGGTGGCCGGCGAATAGGGGAAGTAACCCCTGGCGTTATGCTGCAGCATTTCGTCCCAGCCCCAGTAGGAACGGGGCAGACCGGCCTGCCGGGAGGCCTCAAGCGCCTTGGCGCTGATGGTATTGAAGCTCAGCCCCGGCGGCATCATCAGGCCTTTCTGCGAGCAGGTGATGGCAACATCCACGCCCCACTCATCGGTGCGAAAATCTACCGAACCCAGGCCGGAAATGGTGTCCACCAGCAGCAGCGCCGGATGGCCGGCAGCGTCGATGGCACGACGCACCGCCGCCACATCACTGGTCACGCCAGTAGAGGTTTCGTGGTGCACCACGCACACCGCCTTGATACGGTGGTCGCGGTCGTCTTCCAGCCGACGCTGCACTTCGGCAGGATCAACACCGTGGCGCCAGTCGCCGTCGATAAGCTCGGCATCCAGCCCCAGTTTCGCCGCCATGCCGTGCCACAGGGTAGCGAACTGGCCGGTTTCACACATCAGCACCCGATCACCGGCGCTCAGGGTATTCACCAGTGCCGCTTCCCAGGCACCGGTGCCGGACGCCGGATAGATCACTACCGGGTTCTCGGTCTTGAAGATCTGCTTCATCCCGGCGAGCACCGTTTTGCCGAGCTCGGCAAATTCCGGCCCGCGGTGATCCATGGTGGGTTTGTCCATTGCCCGCAGAATGCGATCAGGCACATTGCTGGGCCCTGGAATCTGCAAAAAATGGCGGCCACTTCGGTAAGTCATTCGCGTTCTCCTTGTTGTTATTAATGGTGCGTTGCCGCAGGCGACGCACCTACGTGCTCAATGACAGGCGGGCGCGGGCGCAGGCCCGGTCGCCGGGTGTAGCTGAATCGGTTCTAGCGCACCCGCGGCTTGGCCATCTCGGGCTTGCCGCAGGGCAGGAAGCGTCCGCGGCCCGTGGCCTGGCTCGGGGCACCGTTGCCCCAGACCACTTCGCCCCGGGACAGGGTGGTTTCGGGCCAGCCAGTGATCTGCATGCCCTCATAGGGGGTGTAATCCACATCGTGGTGCAGCTGTTCATTAGCAATGGTGACTTCACGCTGCGCATCCCAGATCACCAGGTCGGCGTCGGCACCCACGGCAATGCTGCCCTTTTGCGGATACAGGCCGTAGAGCTTGGCCGGATTGGTGGAGGTAAGTTCGA
>JBFGZM010000188.1:0-7302 GCA_041586815.1 Marinobacterium sp.
CACGGAGGCACGGTCATAACCAGAGGCCCGCGAATACGACAGGCATTAAAATTGTGTACATTATTTAGAATTATTATAGACATTATTGTATCACTCCCTATACTGGCCATTACCTGACCAACTAGTCAGCATTGTCAAAACCCGTTATCCCGCGACGGTTATGGCCCTCGCAAAACCAGTTCTTCATAACAATAACTAGGGTAGGCACTTATCATGACAGTAAAAAATACCGGGGCACAGGCAAGTCCCAAGATCAATCGAGACCTGATTTATCAGCTTGAGGACACACCCGCCTTCGGCCCTGCATTCTTTGCAGCGCTGCAGCATGTTCTGGCCAGCTTTATCGGCATCATCACACCCACCCTGATTGTCGGCGGCGTGCTGGGCCTGGGTAGCGAAGTGCCCTACCTGGTCAGCATGGCGCTGGTCGTCTCCGGCGTCGGTACCTTTATACAGGCGCGCCGCATCGGCCCCATCGGCTCCGGCCTGCTCTGCGTTCAGGGCACCAGTTTCGCCTTCCTCAGCACCATCCTCAGCGTCGGCTTTATCGTCAAGAATGCCGGCGGTGGCCCCGATGAAATTCTGGCCACCATCTTTGGCGTCTGCTTTCTGGCCGCCTTTGTCGAAGTGTTCCTGAGCCGCTTTATACATCGCCTGGGACGGATCATTACTCCCGTGGTCACCGGTACCGTCATCACCATTATTGGTCTGTCACTGATCAAGGTGGGCATGACCGATCTTGCGGGCGGCTTTGGTGCCGAGGACTTCGGTTCGCTGGAAAACCTGGGCCTCGGCGGTCTGGTACTCGCGACCATCATCATCATGAACCGTTTCAGGAATCCGATGATTCGCCTTAGCGCCGTGATCGTCGGACTGCTGGTCGGCTTCTCCGTTGCCTGGTTCCTGGGCCGAGTCGACTTCAGCGGCCTGTCGAACCTGCCGTTGCTGACGGTGCCACAACCCTTCAAGTACGGCTTCTCGTTTGATATCGCCGCCTTTATTTCCCTGGCGATAATTTACGTGGTCACCGCGATCGAGACCACGGGCGACCTTACCGCCAACTCCATCGTGTCCAGTCAGCCCGTCAAGGGCCCGATCTATCTGAACCGCATCAAGTCCGGCGTGCTGGCCGACGGTTTCAACTCCGCCATGGCAGCATCACTGAACAGCCTGCCCATGACCACCTTCAGCCAGAACAACGGTGTCATTCAGCTGACCGGCGTCGCCAGTCGCCGAGTGGCCTACTACATCGCCGGCATTCTCGCACTGCTCGGCCTCTTTCCCTTTATCGGGGGCATTCTGCAGCAGATGCCAAAACCCGTGCTCGGTGGCGCCACCCTCATCATGTTCGGTACTGTCGCCACGGCGGGCGTGAAGATTCTCGCCCAGTGCGAACTGAATCGCCGCAACATGCTGATTGTTGCCGTGTCCATCGGTCTGGGGCTGGGTGTAGCCGCGGTACCGGACGTGCTGCAGGCCTTACCCAAAACCCTGCAGAACATCATCGGTTCGCCGGTCAGCATCGGCGCCTTCAGCGCCATCATCCTGAGCCTGTTCCTGCCGGATGAGTCAGCCGACGACGCCGAAGAGGAAGTCCATCAGGAGAGCCATGTCGCGGACGCCGGTCAGCCAAACTCGACAGATGCTCAGCTGGCAACCCGCGCAGAAGAACTCGATGACAACAGCAGTACCAAGCCGCTGGGCGGTACGGTCTCCTGACCTGGCGATCTTGACAGGCGGTTAAAGCCACACAGTTCCAAAGCAACCAGGGGTGCTGCAGCATGCAGTGCCCCTGGCGTTTTGCGTTCCCGTGCAGCCCGACCGCACCGCCTTGAGACGCCTGAGCCTGCGGTGGTAAGATTCGCCTCCTGTCGCACGCACCCCAACTCCCTCTGTGCAGCCCTCAGACCCACGGCGCACCACTGGCCCGCACACAGCAAGGAACAGGCTCCCATGGCCAGCATTCGCGAACGCAATAAACACCTGATCATCAAAACCGCCTGTCAGGTGTTCGCCGACACGGGCTTTGCTGCCACCAAGACCAGTGATATCGCCGCCAGGGCAGGTCTGCCCAAAGCCAACATCTATTACTACTTCAAGTCCAAGGAAGCCCTGTACCGCGCCGTACTCGAAAGTATTGTTGAGCCGTTACTGCAGGCCTATGCGCCCTTTCATCGTGAAGAAGAACCCGAACTGGCCCTGCGGGCCTATATCAAGGCCAAGGTACGCATCTCACGGGAGCACGCCGATGCCTCCAAGGTGTTTGCCAGCGAGATCATGCACGGCGCCCCCCACCTGTCAGCCGACAGCCTGGAACAGCTGAAAACAGAGGCCGAGCGCAGCATCGAACGCCTGCGTCAGTGGATCGCCGATGGCCGCATGGCCCCGGTGGACCCACACCACCTGATGTTTACCATCTGGGCATCAACTCAGACCTACGCCGATTTCGACTGGCAAATTCTGGAAGTCACCGGCCGCAAGAAACTGCTGGCCAGAGACTACGATGCCGCCACCGAGCTGATCACTCAACTGGTGCTCAAGGGTTGCGATGTGCAGCAAGGCGGCACTCAGGACGCCTGAGCCCGATCAGGCTCACAACGACAACAGGCCCGCGCCAGTGGCAGCGGGCCTGTTGATGTAACCCCAGCGCTCGCTCAGAGGCCGTTGTCAGCCTGCAGGCCGCTGGCCTCCACACCGGTCATGGCGCACAGCTCATCGGTATCCGAGGTATCACCACTGATACCCACCGCACCCACGATAACGCCTGCGTCATCACGCACCAGCACACCTCCTGCCACGGGCACAATATTGCCCTGAGCCAGGGCATTCACCGCCCCGATAAAGGCCGGGCGGTTTTCCGCGTCCGCCGCAATCAGCCGCGACGGCTTGCCCAGCGCCAGTGCCCCCCAGGCCTTGGCTGTGGCGATTTCAGGCCGCAACAGGCTGGAGCCGTCTTCCCGCTGCAGTGAGACCAGACGCCCGGCCTGATCAAGCACTGCGACGGTCAGGGGCGCCGCCGCAATGTCTCGACCCTTTTGCAGGGCGGCCGCGCAAATGGTCAGTGCCATTGCCAGATTGACTGTCGACATTTTACATCTCCTCAAGGTTTACAAGGTTTAACAACATCGGTTGACGCCACAGGGCCGCCTGCGCTCGAAGCGCAGCCACGCCCTGCCCGTCTGAATTTTGGCCACTGAATACGGCTGGCGAACCCTGCCTACAGCTAACCTGCTACATACACATCGATACCTGAAATCCGGGTAAAAAATCGAGACTCACAATGCAAACGAGATCGTAACCGGCACTATCTATAGCCTTTAAGTACGCCACATCCAACACATTTATTTCGTTTAAATGTATACAATCAATAAAATCACGTACGCAAAAATTACAACATCATGTTTTTATTGAGTGTTTTAAGGTTAGGCATTAATACACTGATCAAGAGCTTGACTTGGAACGACGTCGATGCCTAGAATCACAAATAGCCACTTTGTACACAATAACCCAATAATAAGGGCACAATATAATGGCAAAAATGAGAGCTATCGAAGCCGCCATTGAAGTACTCAAGTGTGAAGGGATCGACACCGCTTTCGGCCTGCCGGGCGCAGCCATCAACCCGATGTACGCCGCCATGAAAAAGCTCGGCGGCATCGACCACGTGCTGGCGCGCCACGTTGAAGGCGCCTCCCATATGGCCGAGGGTTACACCCGCACCAGCCCCGGCAACATCGGCCTGTGTATCGGTACTTCTGGCCCCGCCGGCACCGACATGATTACCGGCCTCTATTCCGCCAGTGCCGACTCCATCCCCATTCTGTGCATTACCGGCCAGGCGCCACGCGCCCGCATGCACAAGGAAGACTTTCAGGCCGTGGACATCAGCAGTATCGCAGCCCCCGTCACCAAGTGGGCCACCACCGTGCTGGAGCCGGCCCAGGTACCCTGGGTATTCCAGAAAGCGTTTCACATCATGCGCTCCGGGCGCCCGGGTCCTGTACTGATCGACCTGCCGTTCGATGTGCAGATGGCGGAAATCGAGTTTGATATCGACACCTATGAGCCATTGCCCCAGGCCAGGCCTGCGGCGACCCGCAAGCAGGTCGAGAAGGCGCTGACCATGCTCAGCGCCGCCGAGCGCCCGCTGCTGGTAGCCGGCGGTGGCATCATCAATGCCGATGCCTGCGAAAAATTCGTCGAGTTCGCCGAGCTGACCGGCATTCCGGTTATTCCGACCCTGATGGGCTGGGGCATCATCCCGGACGATCACCCGCAAATGGTCGGCATGGTCGGCCTGCAAACGTCGCACCGTTACGGCAATGCCACCCTGCTGGCATCCGATGTGGTACTGGGTATCGGTAACCGCTGGGCCAACCGCCATACCGGTTCCGTTGAGGTCTACACCGAGAACCGCAGCTTTATCCATGTGGATATCGAGCCCACCCAGATCGGCCGCGTCTTCATGCCGGACCTGGGGATCGTCTCCGACGCAGGCGCTGCGCTGGATCGTTTCCTTGAAGTCGCCCGCGAATGGAAAGCTGCCGGCAAGCTGGCGGATCGCAGCGCCTGGCTGACCGAGTGCCAGGAGCGCAAGCGCACCCTGCAACGCAAGACCCACTTCGACAATGTGCCGGTGAAACCGCAGCGCGTGTACGAAGAGATGAACAAGGCCTTTGGCAGGGACACCTGTTATGTCAGCACCATCGGATTATCACAAATCGCCGCAGCGCAGTTCCTGCACGTCTACAAACCACGCCACTGGATCAACTGCGGCCAGGCCGGCCCGCTCGGCTGGACCATTCCGGCAGCACTGGGTGTCGTCAAAGCCGATCCCGCCCGTCAGGTGGTGGCGCTGTCCGGCGACTACGACTTCCAGTTCATGATCGAGGAACTGGCGGTGGGTGCGCAGTTCAACCTGCCCTACATCCACGTGCTGGTGAACAACTCCTACCTGGGTCTTATCCGCCAGGCACAACGGGGCTTTGAGATGGACTACTGCGTGCAGCTGGCCTTCGACAACCAGAACGCACCGGAGCTTGAAGGCTACGGTGTCGACCACGTCGCCGTGGTCGAAGGTCTGGGCTGCAAGGCCATCCGTGTACGCGAGCCGGATCAGATCCAGGCCGCGCTGCAGCAGGCCAGGGAACTGATGCACAAGCACCAGGTACCAGTGGTGGTTGAGGTCATGCTCGAGCGTGTAACCAACATCGCCATGGGCACGGAGATCAATGCCGTGAACGAGTTTGAAGACCTGGCCGAACGCGGCCTGGATGCGCCGACGGCGATCTCATTATTGGATTGAGGAGAATCAACCGTGGGAGCCCACTCTGTGGGCAAATTGCCACCACCGGCACCATTCGCCCGGGGGACAGGGCTCCCACAACCGCTGCCCTCGCCATACACCGAATACCAAGAGGCCAAACCATGCCACGTTTTTGCGCCAACCTGTCGATGCTCTTTACCGAGCACGACTTCCTCAACCGCTTCGATGCCGCCGCCAAAGCCGGCTTCACCGGCGTCGAATACCTGTTCCCCTATGATTTCGATACCGCTGAAATCAAGGCAAAACTCGACGCCAACGATCTGACCCAGGTGCTGTTCAACCTGCCCGCCGGCGACTGGGCTGCCGGCGAGCGCGGCATCGCCTGCCACCCGGATCGCATCGAGGAATTCCGTTCAGGCGTCGAACGCGCCATCCAGTACACCAAGGTGCTGGGCAATACCCAGGTCAACTGCCTGGCCGGCATTCAGCCTGCGCATGTAGATAACGCTTTGGCCGAGGCCACCCTGGCGGAAAACCTCAGCTATGCCGCCGACAAACTCCAGCAGGCCGGCATCCGGCTGGTGATGGAAGCCATCAACACCCGTGACATCCCGGGCTTCTATCTCAATAACACCGCGCAGGCCCTGCGCATCCGTGATCAGGTCGGCAGCGATAACCTGCACCTGCAGTACGACATCTATCACATGCAGATCATGGAGGGCGATATCTGCCCGACGCTGCAGGCCAACCTCGGTGCCATTGCGCACGTGCAGCTGGCCGACAATCCGGGCCGGCACGAACCAGGCACCGGCGAGCTGAATTACCCGTTTATTTTCAGTTTCATCGACCAGATCGGCTACGACGGCTGGGTCGGCTGCGAATACAAGCCGGCCACCAGCACCGAAGCCGGCCTGGGCTGGCTGACAAGCATGAACGCCGTCTGAGACGGCGCATTCGACAGGAGAATACACCATGGCAAAGATCGGATTTATCGGCACCGGCATCATGGGCAAGCCCATGGCAGAAAACCTGCAGAAAGCAGGACACAGTCTTTATTTTTCCGAGCACCGCTCCAAAGCCCCGGCGGACCTGCTGGGCGAGCGCGGCACCGCGCTGCCGAGCCCAAAAGCGGTGGCCCAGGAAGCGGAATTCATCATCCTGATGGTGCCCGACACCCCCCAGGTGGAAGAGGTGCTGTTCGGCACCGATGGCGTAGCCGAGGGCGCTGCGGCCGGCAAGATCGTTATCGACATGAGCTCGATCTCCCCTATTGCCACCAAGGAATTCGCAACACGCATTAACCAGACCGGGGCCGAGTACATCGATGCACCGGTGTCCGGCGGTGAAGTGGGCGCCAAGGCCGCCAGCCTGACCATCATGGTGGGGGGGAGCACGGCAGCATTTGAACGCGCCAAGCCACTGTTCGATGCCATGGGCAAAAACATCACCCTGGTGGGTGGCAATGGCGATGGCCAGACCACCAAGGTGGCGAATCAGATTATCGTCGCGCTGAATATCCAGGCCGTGTCCGAAGCTCTGCTGTTCGCCTCCAGGGCCGGCGCCAATCCTGCCAGGGTGCGTGAAGCCCTGATGGGCGGGTTTGCCTCGTCCAGGATTCTGGAAGTGCACGGCGAGCGCATGGTCAAAGGCACTTTCGATCCGGGGTTCAAGATCTGCCTGCATCAGAAGGATCTTAACCTGGCACTGGAAGGCGCCCGGGCGCTAAAACTGAACCTGCCCAACACCGCCAGTGCGCAACAGAACTTCAGCACCTGCGCCGCCCTTGGGGGCGAGAACTGGGATCACTCTGCCATGATCAAGGCATTAGAGCACATGGCGAACCATTCAATCCGAAAATAAGGCGTGAAAACCGGGGCTTACCCACTGCGGCCATGGTCAGAGCATTAGAGCACATGGCGAACCATTCAATCCGAAAACAAGGCGTGAAAACCGGGGCTTACCCACTGCGGCAATGATCGAGGTATTAGCGCATATGGCGAGTCATTCGATTCGCCAATGATAAACCGACTCGCCCA
>JBFGZM010000189.1:0-7260 GCA_041586815.1 Marinobacterium sp.
AGGAAACTGGCTGGGCTAGTCAGCCTGACGTCGCAGAAACGCCGGAATATCGAGAAAATCCATGTCATCGGTGCCGGTTTTCTGTAGCGCCTGAGCCGGTGCTTCGGCTGCCTGCGCCGCGCGTGCGGCGCGTTCATCGGCGCGATTGCGCAGCACAGTCGGCAACTCGAGCTGGCTGTAGTCGGTTGTGGGCTTGCCGGGACCCGGGCGAGATGCCACGCTGGCCGTGCCACCGTTGGCCACCCGAACCTCCTGCTGCTGTGCCTGACCGAGACCGGTCGCCACCACGGTAATGCAGATTTCGTCGCTCATCTCCGGATCGATGACAGTCCCCACCACGATGGTGGCGTTGTCTGAGGCATACTGCTCGACAATGTTGCCGACCTCGGAGAATTCCCCCAGGCTCAGATCCAGTCCCGCGGTAATATTGACCAGCACACCGCGGGCTCCCTTGAGATCCACGTCTTCCAGCAACGGGCTGTTGATGGCTGCTTCCGTGGCTTCCCGCGCCCGGCCTTCACCGCGGGCACTGCCAGTACCCATCATCGCCATGCCCATTTCGGACATGACAGTGCGAACGTCGGCGAAATCGACGTTGATCATGCCAGGGCGAATAATCAGATCGGCAATCCCCTGCACCGCGCCGCGCAGAACATCGTTGGCCGCATTGAAGGCATTGATCAGGCTGCAGTTCTTGCCCAGAACCGGCAACAATTTTTCATTGGGGATAATAATCAGCGAATCAACACTGTCCTTCAGTTCGCGAATGCCTTCCTCCGCGATTTTCAGGCGTTTCCTGCCTTCAAACGGAAACGGTCGGGTTACGACGGCAACCGTCAGTATGCCCAGCTCGCGCGCTACCTCTGCTACGATGGGTGCCGCCCCGGTGCCGGTGCCGCCGCCCATGCCCGCGGTGATAAACACCATGTCGGCACCCGTAATCATCTGTGCGATACGTTCACGATCCTCCAGTGCCGCCTGGCGACCGATATCGGGGTTGGCACCGGCGCCCAGCCCCTTGGTCAGCTCGGTACCAAGCTGTATGACACTGCGGGCCGCCAGCCCAGACAGCGCCTGAGCATCGGTATTGGCACAGATAAAGTCGACGCCTTCAACATCGGTGGAGACCATGTGCTGTACGGCATTTCCGCCGCCACCACCCACGCCGACCACCTTGATGACGGCATTTTGTGCAATGCTATCAGCCAGTTCAAACATCTGTTTCCCCTCCTTGTCAGGTACCAGCTTCTTCGTCTGTGCACCTGCGTATGTCTAACGTTATGGACTTCTCTGTGACGAACAAAATCTAAAAATTGCCCTGCAGCCAGGACTTCATGCGCTCCACCATCCCGGACTGTTCCGAAACCTCGATCGGCTGAGGCTCGCGCCTTGACGCCTCCCCCTGGCCGGAATAGGCGCCATTAAAATTCTGCCGGGCATAGAGCAGCAACCCCTGCGCCGTGGCGTAAACCGGGTTGCCAAGAATATCCTCCATCCCAAAGACCCCCGCCGGACTGGCAAGACGCACCGGAATATGGAAAATTTCTTCGGCCAACTCAACGGCCCCTTCCATCTTCGCCGTGCCGCCGGTGAGCACGATGCCCGCCGCCACCAGGTCCTCGAAACCGCAACGACGCAATTCAGCCTGAATCAGCGAAAAAAGCTCCTCGTAGCGGGGTTCAACCACCTCGGCCAGGGACTGGCGCGACAGGCTGCGCGGCGGGCGCTCGCCAACACTTGGCACCTTGATGGTTTCATCGGCCCCGGCCAGCTGTGCCAAGGCACAGGCATACTTCACCTTCAGCTCCTCGGCATTCTGGGTCGGGGTGCGCAGCGCCATGGCAATATCGTTGGTGACCTGGTCTCCAGCCACCGGGATGGAAGCCGTATGACGAATGGCACCGCCTGTGAATACCGCGATATCAGTGGTGCCACCACCAATATCCACCAGGCAGACACCCAGATCTTTCTCGTCATCAGTCAGCACCGCGTAGCTTGAAGCCAGTGGCTGTAGCACAACACCATCGACATCCAGGCCACACCGGCGCACACACTTTTCAATGTTCTGTACCGCATTGATAGAGCCGGTAACCAGATGCACCTTGGCTTCCAGACGCACACCGGACATCCCCAGAGGCTCCTTGATGCCCTCCTGGTTATCGATCAGGTATTCCTGCGGCAATATATGGATGATCTTCTGATCAGCGGGAATGGCGACGGCCCGGGCGGCGTCAATAACCCTTTCCAGATCCTGTTCGGTCACTTCCCGCTCGCGCACGGCCACGATACCGTGGGAATTCAGGCTGCTGATATGGCTGCCGGCGATACCGACAGTAACAGAATGCACCTTGCAGCCGGCCATCAGTTCGGCCTCTTCCACTGCCCGCTGGATAGAATTCACGGTGGACTCAATATTGACGACCACACCGCGTTTTAAGCCCCGGGAAGGCTGAGCCCCGATGCCAACCAGTTCAATACGCCCATTCGGATCCATCTCGCCCACCAGGCAGACCACCTTGGAGGTACCGATATCGAGTCCGACAATCATATTATTAGGCGCTACCATTTTGCCATCGTCCGCTTTGGATAAAGTCCGTTTAGAAAGGCGCTCAGGTTAAATATCGCAAGAACCACGCCAACTTCAATCGACCTTTTGCTAACTGCAGTCATAGCAAGAGATTGGAACAAAATGTACAAAAAAACAACAGTACTTGCCAACTATATATCGGCAATGCATTGCCGAAGTTTAGCAAAATTCTTTGTTTTTCAGCTGCATAGTTTTTTAAGCGCGGCAAAGTTTTTCCGCCCTGGGTGCTAAATACCTTCCCGACTTCAAAACAAATTTTAAACTAAAAATCAAAAACAGATCTTGATAAATAAAATAAACATCAATACTTAATATTGATTAATCCCCACATATTCAATATTAAATATTGATTTATCACCATTACTATCAATAAGTAATGGTGATTATAAGCACCCGAAAAAATGGCAAATAAACAGGTAAAGCCGTGCCTAATCCAGATAACGATAATCGGCTCCGCCTTGCCATTGCAGCCCAGGCTCAAGCCGGTTCAAATACTCGCGTATGCTGGTGCGGCCATCCGCCAGAAAACTGCTGTCCATAAAGTTTTCCAGTACATCCTGGCCGTGGGTGGCCGCCGCTTCCAGACAAAAAGCCAGGTAGCGCGGATAGGGCAAAATATCATCACGCCACAGGAAGCCATTGTAATACTGGCCCACCCGGCGGTGATATTCCGCCGGCGTCACACACTTGTTGAGACGGTAATCCGCATCACTGCTGCTGGTACAGATACGCCCAAGACACTGGCCGCCGGCATCGTCCAGCGCCGGAGCCTCCACCCAGCGATAGCGATGCTCACGTTCATAGAGCGCGGGGAAATCCGCTTCCGGCACTTCAAATGCCGAACAGATGATATCCACCCCCGGCATCGCCTGGGTCGAGCAGGAGGCAATTTCAAGACTCGCAGGATCCGCCCCGTGGCGGCTGAAAAACACCACGCCGACCTTGTTGAAAATGCGCCGGTATCCGGGCACACGCACGCGCCTGAAATTGCTCAGGCCGGGCACCGTTTCCAGCGCCGAGCGTTCGGACAGCAGGGAACCATATCCCAGTACTGTAATCATCGTTCAGTCTCCCGGCATCAGTGCGGCAGCTGGCGTCAGTCAATCAGACTGGCTATCTCTTTTCATATAGTGTGCCGAGCGTGCAAGAAGTGCCGTCCCAAGGCACGGCAGCCTGATCACCACTACGGCCTGGAACCCAGCCGGCATCATTACCAGTAAAAATAGAGCGCGGGGATCGACACCAGCACCAGCGGTGCCATCACGAAGAGTGTGCGCACATTCCCCAGCAGGCGCTGAAACAGGACCAGGTGAATCACCGGGAAAGTCAGAAAGATGCACAGCAGCGGTATCCACCAGTCCAGCAGGCGAAAGCCATAAGCCATGGCACCGAGCAATGTCAGGGCCGCAAAATTGCCGATCATCACGATCCACAGCTGACCATTTCGCTCCAGTGCAAACGCCGGCTTCTGGTCATCGGGCAGCTTGTTTATGGCGCCGGCACTCAGGGCCGCCGACATGGACACTAAGCCACTGAGCAAGAATAATACGAGGGGGTTCAAAGGCAGGCTCCTGTAAGATCATCAACCGCGGCATTGTACGGGATTTAATGCATCATCCACAGCCCCGGGCCGGGTACATTCAGGCCTGAAAAGGCACCGGCATCGACCCGGCCGGCCAGGATTGTTACTATCCCGGGCTTGCGACCAAGAAGTGCTCTCGCCATGCCGCTGTTAAAACGCCTGCGCAAGCTGATTTACCACAATTTCAAGGACATGAAGTGGCAGGGCCTGCTGACATCACTGCTGGCCTATATGCTGCTGAGCTGGGTGGTACTTCGCCTGCTGGGAGAAACCGGGCTCACAGGTGCCGACTATCTTTACTGGCTGATCGTCACGGCGTCGACAGTGGGCTACGGAGACCTGTCCCCCGCGACCGCCGGCGGCAAGCTGTTTACTGCATTTTTTGTGATTCCAGTCGGGCTGGGCCTGTTTGCACTGACCGTCGGCAAGGTTGCCGCCTTCAGTGCCTACCAATGGAGAAAAGGCATCATGGGCATGAAGGCACTGAACCTGAACGAACACATACTGGTCATTGGCTGGGATCCCGAGCGCACCCCTCAGCTGCTGCGCCTGCTGCTGATTGAAGCGCAGCAAAATATGGGGCGCACCCTCTGTCTCTGTGTCAGCGACGAGATCGAAAACCCGCTGCCAGGAGACATCGAATTTGTGCGGGTATCCGCCTATAACGACCCCGCCGACATGCAGCGCTGCTGCATTGATCAGGCCTCCAGCATCATTATCGACTGCGCCCGGGACGACAGCACCCTGGCCGCCGCGCTCTACAGCCACAGCCGCAATCCCGGCGCCCACAGCATCGCCTACTTTCGCGACCCGTCGCTTAGCCAGCTGCTGCGCCACCACTGCCCCAATATCGAGTGCACCCCCTCCGTGGCGGTGGAACTGATGGTCAAGGCGGCAATGGACCCGGGCTCCAGCGCCCTGCACCGCCAGCTGCTCAGCGCCGGCGACGGCATGACGCAGTACTCGGTACGCTACCCCGATGCCCTGCCGCCCATCAGTATTCGCCGTCTGTACACGCCGCTGAAGGAGCGATACCAGGCCACCCTTATCGCGGTAGATCTGGAAGCCGACGGCGAACCCGAAATAAACCCGCCGCTGGACCAGGAGCTGCAGCCCGGAGCCCTGATCTACTACATCGCACCGACCCGCATACGTACCTTTAACTGGGACGCTCTGGCACAGTCCTGAACCCGCACCCCGCGCCTGAACACCGGCCCGGGCATTACTGCCCTGCCCCCGCGGATAAAGGCCCCTGCAAGCGGGCGTAAAAAACGCTAGAATAGCGCCCCCTTGCACATCACAGCGCACCCTAGTCATGACCGATTTCCTCGTCAACGAAGCCATTGAAGACTACGCCTTTATCAGCACCGGTGCAGAGCCTGCTCTGCTGCAGGAACTGATAGATGCCACCAACGAAAACATGGGCTGGCCGCAGAAGCTGTCGGGCCGACTGGTGGGGCGAACACTGAAAATGCTGGTGGCACTGGCGCAACCGAAAGTCGCGCTGGAGATAGGCATGTTCACCGGCTACTCGGCGCTGTCGATCGCCGAAGGCATGCCCGAGGATGGCCGCCTGATCTGCTGCGAAACCAACCCGCGGGCCATCGAGTTTGCCCAGAGATTTTTCGACCGCAGCGAACACGGCCACAAGATCGAGGTTATCTTCGGCCGGGCGCTGGAGACACTGGAAACTCTGGACCTGGAACTTGATTTCAGCTTTATCGACGCCGACAAGCGCAGCTATCTGGAATACTACGAACGGGTCAAGGCCATGACCCGCCCCGGCGGACTGATCGTGCTGGACAACATGCTCTGGTCTGGCAAGGTGATTCAGCCGGAGTCCGATATTGACGATACTCTGGTGGAACTCAACCGCCGAATCGCCGCCGATCCCGATGTGGAAAATATCTTCCTGACGGTACGCGACGGCGTCAACGTTGTGCGAAAGATTCGCTAACCCACTGCATTCACTGCATTTATTCAAGGTTACGACGTAAAATAAATCGCATCCTGCTGGCTCAATGGGTCAGTAACGTCAGGTCGCCGACCAATTCCCGGCGCAGAGCCTCGCTTACCTTTTGCGGCCCGATTCGGCATGCCGGATGATCAACACCGGCATGCAGCACCCGGCCCCTGGCCGCGGCGATGAGCATCGCAGGGCTCAGCTCGAATCGCAGAAAGTGCACACTGGACGTCTTCTCGCCGGTGCTGCGCTCCATATCCTCGTCGGCAATGGCGAACACCGGTTCCAGCGTGCCTACCTGAAGCCAGACCCGGTGCTCGACACCCACCATTTCCTGCAAGCGCCGGCGCCGTTCCGTCACATCGGAAATTTCGATCATCAGCGTCGCCTTCCAGTTGGAACCGTCGGGGATCAGCGGATTGTAGGCGCTGAGCTCATCCCGTATGTCGGCCTCTTCAAACAGTTTTTCGATACGCAGCATTTCCTGAATCTGGTAGTGCACCGTGGTGCGATCTTCAAACAAGAGGCGCAGCTGCTCACCGAGTACCAGCTGACGATCACGCTTGTGGGCCATCACCCTGGAACGAAAGTCGCCACGCTTGCGGGCATACACTTCCAGTGGCCAAAGGTCCTGCGGGGTGAGTTTATTCATGACGCGCCTCCGTAGAATTGCCTGGATGTGACAAGGAAAAGGCAGACACAGCATCAGATACCATAGGCCTTTCGCAACAGGCTGATAGGGTGCTCGGCCCGATCGACACCCTCACTCAGGTGGGCGATATGAGACGCAGCCATGGGGCAGTCGCTGGCAAAGTGATCCGCCTGCTGCTGTTCCACCTTGCGCACCACCGGACGGGCGATCTTGACCGATCTGTCGCGGGTTTCAACCCGCACTGCATAGGTACCGTCATGGCCGGAGCAACGCTCAAGCGCATGAACCCGGGTATCCGGCACCAGGTTCAGGACATCGCGGGTCTTGAGACCGATATTCTGCACCCGCAGGTGACAGGCCACCTGGTAACTGATATCCCCCAGCCCCTGGGCGAAGTCCAGCTTCAGCCCGCCACCCTTGTGCCGCAGCCAGAGATACTCGAACGGGTCGAAAAAGGCAGCCCGCACCTTTGCCAC
>JBFGZM010000190.1:0-7238 GCA_041586815.1 Marinobacterium sp.
GGCGATATCACCCGCACCTTCCCGGTTAGCGGGCGTTTCAGCCCTGAACAGAAACAGCTGTATGAGCTGGTGCTGCGCACCCAGCTGGCCTGTATCGAGCTAGTGCGTCCCGGTGTGCTCTGGAACGAAGTGCATGACTTGTCGGTGCGGCTGCTGACCGCAGGGCTGGTGGAGCTGGGTCTGCTGGAGGGGGCGGTTGACGAACTGATCGAAGCCGGCGCCTATCGCGAATTTTACATGCACCGACTGGGACACTGGCTGGGCATGGATGTGCATGATGTGGGCGATTACCGCCTGGCGGGCGAATGGCGCCCGTTGCAGCCCGGCATGGTCATGACCGTCGAGCCTGGGCTCTATGTTTCGCCGAACAATGAGCAGGTCGAACCGCGCTGGCGTGGCATCGGCATCCGCATCGAAGATGATGTACTGGTGACGGCATCGGGTTGCGAAGTTCTCAGTGCTGCTGCGCCCAAGTCGGTTGCCGAGATCGAATCCCTGATGACGCAGGCCCGGTCGTCCTGATGAAGCAGCACTATGACCTGATTATTGTCGGCGGTGGCATGGTAGGCGCGAGCCTGGCCTGCGCCCTGGCGCCGGCGGCCCTGGAGCTTGGGCTGGACATTGCCATTGTCGAACCGGTGCCGCTGCGCGCCGACGACCTGAGCTATCAGCCCAGTTATGATGCCCGCGCCACGGCACTGGCCTACGGCAGTCGCAGTGCCTACGAGCGCATGGGCATCTGGCAGACGCTGGCTCAGCACATCACGCCGATCAGTGAAATCCATGTTTCCGACCGGGGTCATTTCGGTGCCTCGCGCCTCAGTGCGGCGCAGCAGCGTGTGCCGGCGCTGGGTTATGTGATCGAGAACCACTGGCTTGGCCAGGTGCTGCTGAACCGGCTGCAGGGGCCGGAATGTGAACGTATCGACTATCTGTGCCCGGCCGAGGTGGCGGAAATTGTCCCCGGTGATGGCCAGATGAGCGTGACGGTGAGTCGCAATGGCGTTGCCTCTTCGATCAGTTGCGAGCTGGTGGTCATGGCCGATGGCGGGCGTTCCGAGTTGCGTGAGCGCCTGGGGATTGGCTATCGCTACAGTGCCTATGAACAGCATGCACTGATTGCCAATGTCAGCCCGGACGGCCCCCATCGAGGCATAGCCTATGAGCGTTTCACCGACCAGGGACCGATGGCACTGTTGCCGCTGCAGGATCAGGCCGGGAAGCACCGCTGCGGGCTGGTCTGGACACTGTCTGATGATGATACCCACGGGCTGATGGCGATGGACGATACCGGTTTTCTTGCGCAGCTGCAGCAGCGCTTTGGTTATCGTGCCGGGCGCTTCGTGGCGGTGGGCGAGCGTCATGCCTATCCGCTGCAGCTGGTGCTGGCCGAAGAGCAGGTACGTACCGGCCTGGTGGTGCTGGGCAATGCCGCCCATGCATTGCACCCCATTGCCGGGCAAGGCTATAACCTGGCGCTGCGGGGGCTGGTCAGCCTGGCGGATCATCTGATCGCTGCGAAACAGCAGGGTCGCTCGCTGGGTGAGCTCGCAGTGCTGCAGGCATATCACGAACAGATGCGTCGCGACCAGCAGCGCACCATCGGCTTCAGTGACGGCACCATGAAACTCTTTACCAGCACCAACCCGTTGTTGACCCTGGGTCGCAACCTCGGGCTACAGGCGCTGGACGCCTGTCCGGCGGGCAAGGCCCTGTTTGCCCGCAGCGCCATGGGGCTGGACATGCCGGCGCCGGCGCTGTACTCCGGGGAGGGGCGCGAATGAATGAGCATCTGGATGCGGATCTGATTATTGTCGGCGCCGGCATGGTGGGCTTGAGCGCCGCCCTGGCATTGCGTGACAGTGGCCTTGACATACTGATTCTGGAACGGCGCCCGGCGGCATCGCAAAGCCTGTTGCAGCAGGTGCAGGGTGCGGCCTGCGAGGGCTTTGATCCGCGGGTCAGCGCACTGACCTGTGCCTCGGAGCAGATTCTGCGCTCCATAGATGCCTGGCCGGTGATGGAGTCGCTGCGCCTGAGCCCCTACACCGATATGGATGTCTGGGATGGCGACGGTACCGGGCGCACCCGTTTCAGTGCCGCCGATCTGCACGAGCCGTATCTTGGGCATATTGTCGAGAACCGGGTCATTCTGGCCGGTCTGCGCACGGCGCTGGCCGGCCAGCCTCAGATCAGGCTGCTGGAAGGTGTCGAGGTGCAGGCGCTGTCGGAGCCGCGTGTTTCTGCGCAGGGTGTCTGGCGTGAACTGTCGCTGTCCGATGGGCAAACTCTGCGATCCAGGCTGGTCGTTGCGGCGGATGGCGCCCTGTCGCGGATTCGCCAGCTGGCGGCACTGCCGACCTGGGAGTGGGATTATGGTCATCATGCCATTGTGACCACGGTGCGTACTGAGCGCGGCAATGCTGCTACTGCCTGGCAGCGCTTTACCGATGACGGCCCGCTGGCATTTCTGCCATTGCGCGACGGGGCCGACAGTCATCTCAGCTCCATTGTCTGGTCCACCTCGCCGGAGCATGTGCGAGAGCTTATGGGCTTCGATGATGCCGCCTTCTGCACGGCGCTGGAACGCGCCTTTGAAGGATGTCTGGGACGGATTGAATGGGTGGATCAGCGTCACAGCTTCCCGCTGCGCCAGCGCCATGCCAAGCGCTATGTACAGGCGGCCTTTGCCGCCATTGGCGACGCGGCCCATACCATTCACCCGCTGGCCGGACAGGGCGTGAACCTGGGCCTGCTGGATGCCGCGGTACTGGCAGAAGTTATCGAAGCCGCTGCTGGCCGTGGAGATGACATCGGTGCGCTGCGAGTCCTGCGTCGTTACCAGCGCAGGCGTCAGGGTGAAAATCTGCAGATGGCGGCCGGAATGGAAGGCTTCAAGCGTCTGTTCGAGAGCCGGCAGCCACTGCTTGTACTTGGGCGCAACTATGGCATGCGATGTTTTGATCGCCTGGGCGCCATCAAGAATCATCTGGCACTGATGGCGATGGGATTGTCAGGCGACCTGCCGGCGCGGGCGCGGCGACACTGTGGCGATTGATCTGCTGCGGGATAGTCTATACATTGGCGTCCCGCTTGGCGGGGCGATGCCGGCAGGAGAGGCTCCGGCAGATCGGCGGACAGGGCCTGATTTGTGTCTATACTGGGGCCAGTTGCTGCAGTGCCGGACAGGTTCCCCTGAGGCGCGGCAGGATAAATACACAGGGCGGTGTAGTGTCGTACAGCAGCGGCATTCGGCGCGGCGATACGGGCTGGCCCGGATTGCGCTGCCACATGCGTGAGTCAGTTATTAAGACAGGCTTTCAGGGCCGGATTAACAGAACTCGTAATCCCGAGAAGGGTAGGAAACGGAAATGAGTGAGATCCCAAACGAATTGAAATACGTCGCCAGCCACGAATGGGTTCGCGTCGAAGATGACGGTACCGTGACCGTCGGTGTCACTCATCACGCTCAGGATCTGCTGGGGGATGTGGTGTTCGTGGAACTGCCGGACGTCGGTGCCCAGCTGTCCGCCGGCGATGATGCCGGTGTGGTTGAATCCGTCAAGGCGGCATCGGACATCTATTCACCGCTCTCCGGTGAAGTGGTCGCGATCAATGAAGATCTGGAAGACTCCCCCGAGCTGGTTAACAGTGACCCCTTCGGTGATGGCTGGTTCTTCCGCCTGAAACTGTCCGACACGGTGGAGCTGGACGAGTTGCTCGATGCCGACGGTTACAGCGAACTGTGCGAATCCGAAGCCTGATAGCGGGCGTCTGATCGTGGCGGCTCTTGCGGCTGCCTGACTGTCCCGGCTGCTTGCCGGGACAGTCATTTTCACAACCAAGTGCGGCGCTGGTCAATTGATTCAGGGCGCCGGCATGACCCCGGGAAATGTAGTCATAGATATGTCACTGAAACGCTTATGCCTCAAAACGGGTGCCGAGAAACGCCTGCGTGGTGGTCATCTCTGGATCTACAGCAATGAGGTCGACAATCAGAAAACCCCGATCAAGAGTTTTACAGCCGGCGAACAGGTGGTGGTCGAGTCTGATCGCGGCAAGGCGCTGGGCATTGCCTATGTTAACCCCAATACCCTGATTTGTGGCCGCCTGGTCAGCCGCGATCTGGATTACAAGCTGGATAGCTCCCTGCTGGTGCATCGTCTCAATGTGGCGCTGTCGCTGCGTGAAATGTGTTTCAGCGAACCCTGCTACCGCCTGGTGTACGGTGATTCCGATGGTCTGTCCGGACTGGTGATCGACCGATTCCACGATATTTTCGTGGTGCAGGTCTCTACCGCCGGCATGGAAGCGGTGATCGATGACATCGTCGCGGCGCTGAACAAGGTGTTCAAGCCTGAAGCAATATTGCTGCGCAATGATGGCAAGATGCGCGAAATGGAAGGCCTCGAAACCTACGTTGAGGTTGTGCAGGGCGAGATACCGGAGCTGTGCCCGCTGATCGAAAACGGTGTGCCCTTGCTGGCACCGCTGCAGCGTGGCCAGAAAACCGGTTGGTTCTACGACCATCGTGCCAACCGCGCCCGCATGCAGCAGCTGGTCAAGGGCAAGCGCGTACTGGATCTGTTCAGTTATGTCGGTGGTTGGGGTGTGCAGGCACTGGCGGCCGGGGCCGAGATGGCCAGCTGCGTGGATGCGTCTCACTTTGCGCTGGATGTAGCACGGGAAAATGCCCGGCTTAACGGCAAGGAAGACCGCTTCGACCCGCTGCACGGTGATGCCTTTGATATCTGCAAGGCGCTGGTGGCCGAGAAGGAACGCTACGATGTGGTGATTGTCGATCCGCCCGGGTTTATCCAGAAGAAGAAGGATATCCGCAACGGCGAGCGCGCCTATGCCCGTATCAACAATTTCGCCATGCGTCTGCTGAACCGTGAGGGTGTGCTGGTGTCAGCTTCCTGCTCCATGCATCTGCAGCGCGAAAGCCTGGTGGATATCATTCGCAGTAACAGCCGCGAGCTCGACCGCAACTCCCAGATCTTCGAGCAGGGCCATCAGGGAGCGGATCACCCGCTGCACCCGGCGATACCTGAAACGGATTATCTGAAAGCGCTGTTCGTGCGGGTATTGCCGGTCAGCTGATCAGCGCATAACTCTTAAGGCTCTGGCGTACTGCCAGGGTCGGCAGTCTGAACCAGGGAGAGGCAGATGCAGTACAAAATGCTTGGTGGCAGCGACCTCAGGGTCAGCCGTATCGCACTGGGAACCATGACCTTCGGCAGTCAGAATACCGAGGCCGAAGCCTGGGAGCAGCTGGACTGTGCGGTGGCTGAGGGCGTCAACTTCCTGGATACGGCGGAAATGTATCCGGTGCCCACCTCCGCTGACTACCAGGGGGCCAGCGAGGCGATTATCGGGCGCTGGATGCAGTCCCGGGGCAATCGTGATCAGCTGGTGCTGGCTACCAAGGTGACCGGCCCCGGCGATCTGTGCCGCTATATCCGCCCGAACGTGGGGCTGAGTGCTGCCTGCATCAGGGAAGCCATTGATGCCAGTCTGCAGCGCCTGCAGACCGACTATGTCGATCTGTATCAGCTGCACTGGCCCGAGCGTCAGAGCAATTTCTTCGGTCAGCTGGGTTATGTGGCGGGCGATAGCGCCGATGACGGTGTGCCAATGGAAGAAACGCTGCAGGCACTGAAGGTGCTGGTGGACGAGGGGCGGGTGCGTTATGTCGGGCTGTCGAATGAAACCGCCTGGGGAACCATGGAGTTTCTGCGCCTGGCCGACAAGCTGGGCCTGCCGCGGGTGGTATCGGTACAGAATCCATACAGCCTGCTCAATCGCAGTCTGGAAGTGGGGCTGGCCGAGGTTATGCTGCGCGAAGAGGTCGATCTGCTGGCCTACTCGCCGCTGGCGTTCGGTGTACTCAGTGGCAAGTATCTGGATGGTGCAAGGCCGGACGGTTCACGCCTCAAACTCTACCCCAGCTACCAGCGCTACCTGACCGAGCAGGGTCAGGCCGCGACAAAGGCCTACGTTACGCTGGCCCGGGAAGCCGGGCTCGATCCGTCACAGATGGCGCTGGCCTACGTCAACAGTCGGCCTTTTCTTGGCAGCAACATTATCGGTGCATCCAGAATGGATCAGCTGCGCAGCAATATCGCGTCAGCGTCGCTGGTGCTCAGCGATGATGTACAGGCTCAGATCGAAGCCATCCATCGCCGCTACACTTACCCCTGCCCCTGATACATCCGGCGGGCCTTGGCAGGCCCGCTGTTCCGAACGCCAGGCGTTTAATTCCGCAGGCTCATCACCGGCCAGCCGCGTTCGGTTGCGGTGCGCGTCAATATCTCATCCGCATCTACCGCGACCGGATTCTCCACCAGTTCGAGCAGCGGAAGGTCATTTTGCGAGTCGCTGTAGAAATAGCTTCCGGCCAGCGTATGCTCATTGTCTTGCAGCCAGTGGTGCAGACGTTCCACCTTGCCTTCACGAAAGCAGGGGGTGCCAGAAACCTTGCCGGTATAGCGGCCGTCAACCATTTCGGGATCGGTGGCCAGCAGCGCATCGACTCCCAGCTGGCGGGCAATGGGCGCTGTCACGAAATGGTTGGTGGCGGTGATGATCAGCAGAAAATCGCCGCGGGCACGATGATCGGCCAGCAGCTGCAGTGCCTTTGGCAGCATCATGGGCTGGATGCTCTGTTGCATGAACTGCTCGTGCCACTGCTGCAGTTGCTGTGGCGAATGCAGAGTCAGCGGGCGCAGGGCAAATTCCAGGAATTCGAAGATGTTCATGGTGCCGGCCTTGTACTGCTGGTAGAAACGGTCGTTGGCCTGTTTGTACTCAGTGGCGTCGACGATGCCCTGAGCGCACAGGAATTCGCCCCAGGCATGGTCGCTGTCGCCTTTCAGCAGGGTGTTGTCGAGATCGAAAATGGCCAGGCTCAAGGCTGTGCTCCCCGTGAATGCAAAAGGCCGATCATAGTGTGTCCGGGGCCGCCTTTCAAACTGCGTCAGGTGCGGTAAATTGCTGTTGTGAGTGGAGTTTGCGGAATTCGTGAAGTGTGGAACAATAGCAACGAACTATTTCAGGATATAAACAGTGATTGATTCAGACGGGTTCAGACCGAATGTCGGCATCATTCTGGCGAACTCGCTGGGTCAGGTCCTTTGGGCCAGACGGATAGGACAGGATGCCTGGCAGTTTCCCCAGGGCGGGATTCAGGACGATGAGTCCCCCGATGAGGCGATGTTCCGCGAGCTGCATGAGGA
>JBFGZM010000191.1:0-7189 GCA_041586815.1 Marinobacterium sp.
GCACTAGTCTCAAGCTGCCCAGAACCGGATACTGCCGCCGGAACTTCTGGTGCCGTAGCGTTTTCTGTCAGCAAGGCTATCTCGCCTGCGGCACTGCCCGGCAGCGTAATAACTGCCATCGCCGCACTGGCGGAAACGCCATCGACAGCGGCAGCCATGGTTTCTTCCGCCGGCAGCACATCAGCCTGGTAGTCAACTGACAGGTTTTCAATTTCGTCTGCCTCGGGCTCGCTGGCAGACAACACCAGCGTTTCACCGTCCGCGGTGTCCACAGCCACGGTACTTTCCGGCAGATGCGTTTGCGTAACGTCATGACCGTACTGGGTTTTCCACCACCAGAACGTGGTGGCAACAATCACCACAACAAGCAGCAGCATCGAAAGGCTGACCCCCGCCCCCGATGTGCCCGATGGCTGCACTCGGCTAATGGATCGAATCGGCGCCGAAGTCTGCTCTCCGCCGTAGCTGCGATCGAACTCTCGTACAAGATCGTCACCGCTGACACCCAGCAGACGTGCATAGGAGCGCAAATAGCCGCGCGCGAACACGCTGCTGGGCAGTTTGCCGTAATCACCCTCTTCCAGAGCCCGAACCTGTGACACAAGCAAGCGAAGTGACGACGCTACCTGATCCTGTGACAGTCCCTGGCGTTCACGCAACTGCGCGAGACTGAATTGCGGCGTTGCTGCTGCACTGGATTCAGACTCAGCCTGGGGCACCTGGTTCACTGCAGCGACTCCTTGTAATTGGCATATTCCGCGGATTGCGGGAAAAGATTTTTCAACAACAGTGCAAAAGTAGCCCCGCGGGTACTGCTGCCACCCTGGCGGGACAGCTGAATCCCCAGCCACAGGCTCTGAGCATTGTGCTCCACCTGACGTGAGTCGATCAGCACTGAAAACCGGTCAAAATACTGCTGCGCTTCCTGCAAGCGCCCCGCTTCCAGATGTATCGCCGTCAGCTCCAGCAGCGCCAGTGGTCGACTGGACGACAACCTGAGGGCTCGCTCGAAAGCATGCTGTGCCGCTTCAGGTCGCTGGATGATGCGAAAACAGCGACCGAGATTCTCAAACGCCTGCGCGCGCTGGGTATAAAAAGGATCTTCCGTCGCCCGCTCAAGCTCCGTACAGGCTTCAGGGTAGCGTCCCTGCGCGTAGAGAAAGGCACCGAAGTTATTATGAAAAGACGCAGTTTCCGGCGCCAGGCTTACGGCGCGGCGAAAGTTTTGCTCGGCCAGCGCATATTCCTGCTCAACCTGAAATACCAGGGCCAGCGCATTATAGGTACCGGCGTACTTGTCACTGATCTCCACCGCTCTTTGCAAAGCATCCTTGGCGCTGACCAGGTCACCGGCTCGCAGATACTGCAGCCCCAGCTGAGTGTAGGCTTCGAGCGCTTTTTCCGGTGAGACCTCAGCGGAGCTCTGGCGTCCCGGCGAGCTGGAACACCCCACCACCAACAACATTACAATCGTCCATAGTGCTGCGCGCATTCCGCTCAAGCTGAACCTCCTAGGCTCTACGATCCGTGGATTGACCCGGCTCCTCTTGTACCACGGGAATGATTTTTTGGCTACGACGGGTGCGATCCTGCACCTGACCGACCAGCTGCCCGCAGGCTGCATCAATCTCGTCACCACGGGTTCGTCGTACAGTGGTAATAATATTCGACGTCACCATAATCTGCTTGAACGCCTGGATCGCCGCTTCTGCCGGACGCTCGTAGCCGGAGTTCGGGAAGGGGTTGAACGGAATCAGGTTAAGCTTGCAGGGTACGCGCCTCAGCACCTTAACCAGTTCGCGAGCATGCTGGGGCTGGTCGTTGATACCGGCCATCATTGTGTATTCGATGGTAATAACACGCCGGTCATTCAGGCCATCAAGGTAACGATTACAGGCATCAATCAGCTGATCGATCGGGTAGCGCCGGTTTATGGGCACCAGTACATCACGCAGTTCATTGTTCGGCGCATGCAGCGAAATCGCCAGGGAGACATCACTGACTTCTCGCAGCTTGTCAATTGCCGGCACAACGCCCGCCGTACTCAGAGTGACACGGCGCTTCGACAGGCCATAGGCATTGTCATCCATCATCAACTGCGTGGAGTCGACGACGTTGTCAAAATTCATCAGGGGCTCGCCCATGCCCATCAGTACAACGTTGGTCACCTGGCGTTCGCCATTGGGATCAATCGGACCGAAAGACTTGATGGCGATATAGACCTGGCCGATAACTTCAGCCGCCGTCAGGTTGCGGTTAAAGCCCTGCTTGCCCGTAGAGCAAAAACTGCAGTTAAGGGAGCAGCCGACCTGGGACGAAATGCAGAGGGTACGACGAGGCCCTTCGGGAATCAGTACGGTTTCCACGCAGGAGCCGCCTTCAACCCGGATAACCCACTTGCGTGTACCATCTCGGGATATGTCCTGAGAGACCACTTCGGGGGGACGAATTTCCGCGACAGCCTTGAGCTTCTCGCGCAGCGCCTTGCTGATGTTGGTCATCTCATCAAAGCTTTCGGCACCCAGCTGATGAATCCATTTCAATACCTGGGTGGCGCGAAAGCGCTTTTCCCCAAGCTCAGCAAAAAACGCCTCAAGCTTGGCAGGAGACAGCCCCAGTAGATTGGTTTTGGTAATGGATTCAGTCATCAAAGTCACTCAGTATTAAATCATTGTGCCAGGCTCCGGCATACACCGGAGCCTGGCACAGGTTTACAGCTTACTTGCCGAAGAAGTAAGCGATTTCACGTGCAGCAGAAGTAGCGGAATCCGAACCGTGGACAGCGTTGGCATCGATGGATTCAGCGAAATCACGACGAATGGTGCCTTCAGCAGCATCCTTCGGGTTGGTCGCACCCATCAGTTCACGGTTAACCAGGATAGCGTTTTCACCTTCCAGCGCCTGAACAACAACAGGACCGGAAGTCATGAAAGCAACCAGATCGCCAAAGAAAGGACGCTCCTTGTGCTCAGCGTAGAAGCCTTCAGCTTCTTCTTTGGACAGGCTTTTCATCTGCATTTCAACAACCTTCAGACCGGCTTCTTCAAAGCGGGCAACGATCTGACCGATGACATTTTTTGCAACGGCATCAGGCTTGATGATGGACAGAGTACGTTCGACAGCCATGGAAATTCCCCAAGTAAAAATAGATCAAAATTTAGACGCGGCATTATACGCCAAGCCCGGGATATAAAACAGCCAGGCCTGCAGCGAAAGCTGAGATCCTGCAACGGTACGGCACCAGCCTGTACCCTGCAGACGACAGCCACAGGATCAGCTTCTGCAATTCACGCACAAAAAACCCGGCCTGCGCCGGGTTCGTATCAATCCTGCTCTTCAATCCAGGCCATCTGTATGGCTTCAAGGATTTTCTCACCGCAGTGATTGGGGTCATCATCGAACTCTTCGAGCTCCATGACCCAGCGGTACAGATCCGGAAAGCTGACCGTGATGGGGTTCACATCGGGGAACCGCTCACACAGTTCGATCGCGATATCGTTAACATCTACCCACTTAATACCCATGGGAGCTCCCTTGATCAGTGGCGTTCGGAAACCTGATTAATAGTGTACTTGGGAATTTCAACCACCAGGTCTTCATCCCCTACCAGCGCCTGACAGCTTAACCGCGATTCAGGCTCCAGGCCCCAGGCCTTGTCCAGCATGTCTTCTTCAAGTTCATCCGCTTCATCCAGCGAAACAAAGCCTTCGCGCACGATGACGTGGCAGGTGGTACAGGCGCAGGACTTTTCACACGCATGTTCAATTTCCACGCCATGGGCCAGAGCCGCATCACAGACGGTCACACCCGGCTCCACCTCAATAACCTTCCCTTCCGGGCACAGATCCGCGTGGGGCAGGAATATAATCTGCGGCATTAACGACCCTCCTCAATTTCATCAATATTGTGCCCCTGCAGAGCACGCTGAATACTGGCATCCATCCGGCGCGAGGCGAACTCGTCACTGGCAGCGGCCAATGCTTTTACACCGCTCTCAATGGCCCGATAATCAGACCCGGCACGCAGCTCGCGCAGCTGCACCATGGCCGCCTGCAGAACCTCACGCTCCTCAGGCGTGAGCAGCACCGCGCCGTCTTCGATCAGCGCCTGCTCCAGGGAATGTAACAAGCGATCTGCATCCACTTGCTGCTCGCGCAGATTACGCAGCACCAGATCGTCCTGGGCAAAGCTGTAGGAGTCTTTCAGCATGCGCTCGATCTCGGTATCGCTCAAACCGTAAGAGGGCTTGACCTGGATGCGACTCTCAACACCTGTGGACAACTCTTTGGCCTCCACATTCAACAGGCCGTCGGCATCCACCTGAAAGGTCACACGAATCTTGGCGGCACCGGCCGCCATCGGAGGAATGCCACGCAATTCAAAACGCGCCAGCGAGCGGCAGTCATCAACCAGTTCACGCTCACCCTGCACCACATGAATGGCCATGGCCGTCTGACCGTCCTGATAGGTGGTAAATTCCTGCGCCTTGGCCACCGGAATGGCTGTATTCCTGGGTACCAGCTTTTCAACCAGCCCCCCCATGGTCTCAAGCCCAAGGGACAGCGGAATAACGTCCAGCAACAACATGTCGCTGTCAGGCTTGTTACCCGCCAGGACATCGGCCTGCAGCGCTGCGCCCAGAGCGACAACGCGATCAGGGTCTATATCAATCCTGAGCGCCTTGCCGAAAAACTGCTGCACGGCATCACGCACCTGAGGCACGCGGGTCGAACCGCCTACCATGACGATGTCCTTAACCTCATCCACCGTCACGCCCGCATCTTTCAGCGCCCGACGACAGGCACGTGTGGTGCGCGCAACCAGGCTCTTGATCAAGGCACCAAACTGATCACGATCAATGGTAATATTTTTTTCAACACCGGCAACCGCAAGGGACACCTCGACAACAGGCTCGTCCGTCAGTCGCTCCTTGATGCTGCGCGCCTGCTCGGTAAGATAACGCGCATCCGCAGAGCCCAGACCTTGCGCCACATCCAGCTGCTCAACCAGCCAGTGCGCCAGCGCCAGATCCAGATCATCGCCACCAAGCGCACTGTCGCCACCGGTCGCCATGACCTCAAACACACCCCTGCTCAGACGCAGGATGGAAATATCAAAGGTACCGCCGCCCAGGTCATACACGGCGATGACACCTTCCGCCGCTTCATCCAGACCGTAGGCCACGGCCGCCGCGGTAGGCTCACTCAGAAGACGCAAAACCTTGAGCCCGGCCAGCGTTGCCGCATCCTTGGTCGCCTGGCGCTGCGCATCGTCAAAGTATGCGGGTACCGTAATTACAGCACCTGCCAACTCGCCGCCCAGAGAGTCTTCGGCACGGCGCTGCAGTTCACGCAGAATATCGGCCGATATCTCCACCGGGCTTTTAGCGCCGGCAGCGGTCGACACATAGGGCATCCCCTCATCCAGACGCTCGAACCGGTACGGCAACTCGTCTCCGAGTTTCTTGATATCGGCCACGCCACGTCCCATGAGACGCTTGACGGACTGGATGGTATTAAAAGGATCAGTCACCGCCTTAGCGTGGGCATCGTAGCCCACCTGGGGGCCACCTTCGGCAAGATAGCGCACGACGGATGGGAGCGTATGCCGCCCCTGCACATCCGGCAGCGTAACCGATTCGCCACTGCGAACCGTCGCGACCAGTGAGTTTGTGGTACCCAGATCAATACCCACCGCGAGCTTGCGCTTGTGGGGATCCGGGCTCTGTCCGGGTTCTGCTATTTGCAACAAGGCCATGTGTTCAACTCAGAATCAGTACAACTCGTCTTCAAGACGCTCTATTTCGCGCCTCAGCTTATCCAGGAACTGCATCTTCCTGACGGCCGCCGCAGCGGCATGGAGCGAGGTTTCGGCGGGGACAGTAATCTGACTGCAAAACTCTGCCTGCAGCGGTGCCATCATATGCTCGACTTCTTCACCCAGCGCAGCCAGCTCCGACTCCGGATCTGCATGCTGCGGCGCGTCTTCGAGCCGTTCACGCAACTCCATCTGCTGCATCAGAAACAGAGGATCCATTGGCGTACTGCTTTCGTTGTGGGTATCGATACCCTGCAACTTGAGCAAATACTGGGCCCGCAACAAAGACGAGCGCAGCGTGGCATAGCCCTCATTGAGGTAGGCAGTATATTGCGCGGACAGTCGACGTTCCTGATCGGAAAGATGGGCGAAGCGATCGGGGTGGAGTTTTTTTTGCAGCTCAAGGTGACGCTGCGACAGCAGCCCGAGGTCTATTTCAAAAACCGCGGGCAAGCTGTAAAACTCGAAGAAGTTTTGCTTGATATCCATGCAACTCCGGACGAACTGGATCAGACGTTAAAGCTTTCGCCGCAACCGCATTCGTTGCGCACATTCGGGTTATTGAACTGAAAGCCTTCGTTCAACCCTTCACGCACGTAATCCAGCTCGGTACCGTCCAGGTAGATCAGGCTTTTGGGATCCACGACGACCTTGACGCCGCTCGCTTCAAACACCTGGTCCTGCGCATCTACAGCATCGACAAACTCGAGCACGTACGCCATACCCGAACAGCCCGTCGTGCGAACGGCCAACCGAATGCCTTCACCGTGCCCGCGTTTTTCAAGATAGCCGACCACATGTTTGACAGCGGCCGGCGTCATGGTAATAGCCATAGGTCAATACTTCCCCGCGCCGCGAACTACGCGACGCCACAGCTGAATAGATAAAGCCTTACTTGCCCTGTTTCTGCTTGTAGTCAGCAACCGCAGCCTTGATTGCGTCCTCAGCCAGTACCGAGCAGTGAATTTTCACCGGCGGCAGCGCCAGTTCATCCGCAATCTGGGTATTTTTCAGCTCTGCAGCCTGATCCAGCGTCATGCCCTTGACCCACTCGGTTACCAGAGAGCTGGACGCAATCGCAGAACCGCAGCCGTAGGTCTTGAACTTGGCATCCTCGATAACGCCGGTGTCGCTGACCTTGATCTGCAGACGCATGACATCGCCGCACGCCGGGGCACCTACCATGCCAGTACCTACGCTATGGTCCGCAGCATCCATCTTGCCAACGTTGCGCGGATTTTCGTAGTGATCGATAACTTTTTCGCTGTAAGCCATGACAATATCCTCTTGTTCGTCCGCAGATGCTTTAGTGGTGAACCCACTCAACCTTGCTCAAATCAACGCCGTCCTGAAACATGTCCCACAACGGCGA
>JBFGZM010000192.1:0-7183 GCA_041586815.1 Marinobacterium sp.
GCCGAGAACTACTTCAAACTCCTGGCCTACAAGGATGAGTACGAAGTGGCTCGCCTGTACACCGACGGCGCCTTCCTGGCCCGGCTCCAAAGCCAGTTCGAGGGCGACTACCAGCTGGAATTCCACCTGGCGCCGCCGATCCTGAGCAAGCGGGACCCGCATACCGGCCTGCCCCGCAAGCGCCGGTTCGGACCCTGGATGCTCAGGGCTTTCGGCCTGATGGCCAAGCTCAAGGGGCTTCGCGGCACCCGATTCGACCTGTTCGGTTACACCGACGAACGCCGGGCCGAGCGCCAACTGATCAGCGACTATGAACAGCTAGTGGATGAACTGATCGCCCGCAACAGCCTCGACAATCACGCCATTGCCGTGGAGCTCGCCAGCCTGCCAGAACAGATCCGCGGTTTTGGCCATGTGAAGGAAAAAGCCATGCACGCAGCCCGGCAAGAGCAAAGGCGTCTGCGCGCCCTGCTCAATGCGACCCAGATCCCGGTTACGCAGCTGGGCTAGCGGGGATCGACGGGACCCATGATTAGTGCCGGGCATACCGTGCCCGGTAACACCTGCCCAGCCCCGCCACACCAAAAGTGACCCTGCCGGATCCGCCTCCTGGCAGCAAAAGCGCAACCTGGCCCCTCGGGCGGAACCTCCCGCCCACGATTTACCCGCGCCTGCGACTCCTCTACACTACTGCCATCGTTATTCTTGCAAGGAATGCAAAATGCGGCGAAAACCGGGCCAATTCTGCGCAATATTGTGGCTGGCATGCATCGGCAATGGATCGGCAACAGCACAGTCCAGCGACCCTCTCCTTGAATCACTACCCGCCCCATCCATTGAAGCCAATGCCTCGGACGAGCGCCGGGCCCGCGGCGTACTGCGCGCCCGGCACCAGGCCGTACTGTCCAGCGAACTGGCCGGACGCATCCTGGAGATGCCCTACAGCGATGGCGAGTCTTTCAGCAAGGACGACGTCCTGGTTCGGTTTGATTGCAGCGCCTATCAGGCCCAGCTGAACGCCGCTCAGGCCGCGGTACGGGCAACCCGGGAAGAGCTCAAGCACCAAAAACAGCTTGCGGCGCTGAACTCCGTCGGCCGCTTCGAAGTGGCCCTTGCAGAAGCCCATCATGCCCAGGCCCAGGCCCAGTCCAGGGTGTACCAGGTGCAGGTGCGCAACTGCGCGGTAAGTGCCCCCTTTGACGGCCAGGTCGTGCAGCGCGAGGTTCAACCCCACGAGAGTGTCGCCAGCGGCGCCCCGCTGCTGGAAATCGTCGATAACCGCACGCTAGAGGTTCAACTGCTGGTGCCCTCGAGCTGGATTGGCTGGCTGCAACCCGGGCAGCGTTTCGCGTTCGTACCGGACGAAACCGGCCATCCTCTGTCCGTTGAGGTCAAACGACTGGGCGCCCGCATTGATGAAGGCAGTCAGACCCTGCGGCTAATTGGCACCCTGGCGCCGGATACAACCGGCCTGCTGGCGGGCATGAGCGGCAGCGCACGGTTTGCGGAGGTGCAATGAGCGCCAGAATACCCGATCCCGCCCAACGCCTCTTCGCCCAGCTTCTGACACTGCAGAGCCAGGCCCGCGCCGCCACCGATAGCACCCGCCTGGCCTATTGCCTGGTGAACGAAGCACAGTCCCTGTTCGGCTATCGCCATGCAGCCCTCCTGATTGCCGGGCGTACCCGGGCAGTTACCGGCATCAGCCAAGTGGAGCCCCATGCTCCCTTTGTGGCGCTGGTTGAACGCGCAGCCCGCGAACTGATGGCCCGAGGCATGGCAGATCAACCGCTGCGGGTGGACATCACAACACTGAGCGAGACCACCCGCACCGAGTGTGAAAGCCTCTCGGCAAGCGCCGTGTTCTGGCTGCCACTGCATGATCGCAACAAAACGCTCTTTGGCGGCCTCTGGATCGCCCGCGAACAGCCCTGGAGCGATGCAGAGCAGGCCTTGCTGATACAACTGGGTGACTGCTACAGCCATGCCTGGCTCGCCCTGGAGCCCCGCAAACCCTGGCGGCTACGCTGGCCACGGCGCAAAATCCTGACCCTGGCGGTTGCCACAGCACTGCTGCTGGCAATTCCGGTACGCCAATCGGTACTGGCGCCGGCCGAGGTCGTGCCGTTGCAGGCCAAAGTTATCACTGCGCCGCTGGACGGTGTTATCGCCGAGTTTCTGGTACGCCCCAACCAGCCGGTGCGACGCGGCGAGACCTTGCTGCGATTCGATGCCACCGCACTGCGAGCCCAGGCGGATGTTGCCGAGCGCAGCCTGAATGTCGCTCAAGCAGAATTCAAGAGTAACGCCCAGCTTGCCTTCTCCGATACCAACGCCAAGGCACGGCTCGATCTCCTGGCCGCGCGAGTCGAACAGAAACGGGCCGAACGGGACTATGCCCAGGCATTGCTCGCGCGCAGTGATATCCAGGCCAGCCGCGATGGCATTGCCGTCTTTGCCGATGCCGAACGCTGGGTCGGCAAGCCCGTACAGACCGGCGAACGCCTGCTGGACATCGCCGACCCGGCGCAGGCAGAACTGCGTATCGAACTGGCGGTGGCCGATGCGATTGACCTCGCACCCGGCGCTGAAGTGGCGCTGTTTCTGGATAGCGACCCACTCAACCGCCACCCCGCCCGCCTGGAGCGTCTGGCCTATGAGGCCCAGACCAGCGCTGCAGGCCAACTGGCCTACCGTCTTGATGCCCGTTTTACTGAAGTGTCACCACGCATCGGGCTACGCGGTACCGCCAAGCTGTATGGTCAGCCAGTGCCTTTGGCACTCTACCTGTTGCGCCGCCCACTGGCCGCCATGCGCCAGGGCTTGGGGCTCTGAACAATGCTGCCTGCACTGCGCCCCGACCTGCAACTGTCAACCGCCGCCACCGCGCCGGATGGATCGCCCCAGTGGACCCTGGCAGACCCGCTGCGCGGTCGCTATTTCAAGCTCGGCGGCACGGCGCTTCGACTGTTGCGCCACTGGGCACTGGGTGATGAACAGCAGGTCTTGCGCGCTGCCAACGCACAGTCGGGTCGTCCCGTAAGCGAAACTGACCTGCAACAGCTGCTGCATTTTCTGCGCGATCACGACCTGATCACCGCGCAAGATGCCGAGCAGCGGGCAAGCTTTGCCACCAAGGCCGCGGCACGGCGCCAGAGCCTTTGGCAGCAGCTGTTGTACCAGTACCTGTTTTTTCGCATTCCGCTTTGGCGCCCGGACGCCTTTCTCAATCGTACCTGGCCCTGGCTGGAGCGCCACGGTTCCTGGCTGCTGCGCCTCGCTCTGCCTCTGGTATTCGGCCTCGGTTTGTTCCTGGTGGCCCGCGACTGGCAACGCTTCCTCACCACCTTTTCTCACCTGTTCAGCCTGGGCGGCGTTCTGGCCTTTGCCCTGGCACTGATATTCGCCAAGCTGTGCCATGAATTCGGCCATGCCTACATGGCCAAGCGCGCCGGCTGTCGGGTACCCAGCATGGGGCTCGCCTTCATGGTGATGTTCCCGCTGTTTTATACCGATGTCAGCGATGCCTGGCGGGTGAATGACCGACGCTCGCGCCTGCTCATTGGCGCCGGCGGCATGCTCGCCGAACTGATACTGGCCGCGATCGCACTGCTGGCATGGTCGCTCCTGCCGGACGGCCCCTGGCGTACTGCGGCCTTCATGCTTGCCAGTGCCACCTGGCTGACAACTCTGATGGTGAATCTCAACCCCTTCCTGCGCTTCGATGGCTATTACCTGCTGAGCGACCTGTGGCAGGTAGAAAACCTTCAGCAGCGGGCTTTTGCCCTGTGCCGCTGGCGCCTGCGCGAGGCACTGTTCGGTTATGGCACTCCCCAACCCGAACCCTGGTCACCGGCACTGTATCGCCGCCTGCTCGCCTGGGGCTACAGCGCCTGGATCTGGCGGGCAGCACTGTTTTTTGCCATTGCCCTGATTGTGTATCACTTCTTTTTCAAATTGCTGGGCACCTTTCTGATGCTGCTCGAGCTGACCTGGTTCATCGGATTGCCGGTCTTGCGCGAGCTTGGCCACTGGTGGAAACATCGCACACAAGCCAGACCGGTTCGCCTGCTCAGTACCGTCACCCTGTTACTCGGCGGCCTGGCTGTGTTGCTCGTGCCCTGGCGCAGTTCCATCGACGTGCCGGCTCAGCTGGATGCAACACGGGCCAGCAGCTTGCATGCACCGATGCCGGCACGCTTGAAACACCTGGGCGTAGTCGACGGCCAGCAAGTGCAGGCGGGGGACCTGCTGCTGGAGCTGGAATCCCCGGATCTGGATGCCCGCCAGGCCATCGTCAACAGCCAGATTCAACTGCTACAGCTGCAACTGCGCCGCCAGGCCGGACGTCCCGATACCGCAACCGATGCCAGCGTTCTGGAACAGCGGCTGGCGGCAGCGCTGGCCGAATACAGAGGCCTGGCTGCCCAGCGCAAGCGCTTGCAAATGCGGGCGCCCCACGCAGGCGAGGTGCGCGACCTTCTGCCGGGCCTGGCTACCGGTCGCTGGCTCAATCCGCAGCAGCCCCTGGTACTGGTGGTCGAGCAGGCATTACGCCTGCGCGGCTACCTCCCGGAACAGGCCTTGTGGCGCGCAGAGGCTGGTGCCTCCGGCCGCTTTATCGCCGACGACCCACTGCGGCCCGTTTTGGCGGTAACCTTGGCACAAATCAGCGCTACCGGCGTGGACTACCTGGATATCGAGTCTCTGTCTTCAGATCACAGCGGCCCCATCCCGGTACGTCGTAATGAACAGCAGCGAGCCCAGCCCCTGCAAGCACAGTATGCAGTCCGCCTGCTGCTGGACGACAAGATCAAACCACCGGTACAGCCACTGCGCGGCCTGGTGATATTAGAGGCGCAGCATGAGTCGGTGCTAGGCGCCCTCTGGCGTCGTCTGGCGGCCCTGGGAATACGGGAAAGTGGATTCTGAAGCCAGTTGATTTGGCGGAATCGCGCTCTCAGCCTCGTGCCGCAATCAGGTTTCGCCCGAACCTGTTGCGCTCAAGCGATACCGCCAGCTTGCCTTGACAACTGGAGTACTTGCGCTAGTCTGGTGCTACAAATTTATCGGTCGCCGGATGTAGCGACCCGCCTGACTAGCAAGGATGCTTCTCTGTGCAAACCATCGACTACGCCCTTCGTGCGCAAAAAGAAAGTGATCACGTTTTCCTGGAAAGCCTCTACGTTGCCACCCGCGCAGCCGGCCTGTCCGGCTCTGGGTGGGATACTGCGACGATCGACACCTTTTTGCGGCAGCAATTCCAGCTTCAGTCCCGCCACTATGCACAACAGTTTCCCGACGGCGAATTCTGGCTAATTGAACGCCACGCTGAGCCCATCGGCCGCTTCTGCCTCTATTGGGGCAACACCACCGTGCAACTGATCGACATCGCTCTGCTACCCGGCCACCGTGGCGCGGGGGTTGGCACCGCGCTTCTGCGCAACTTGCTGGCCCGCGCCGACGCCCGAGGGCTCGCAGTTGAATTGCACGTTGAAGCCCATAACCCGGCTCAGCGCCTTTACCAGCGACTGGGGTTCAGTATTCGCGACAGCAAGGGCGTCTACCTGCAAATGCGCAGGCCTGCCCGATACGGCAACCTGCCAGCCGAAACCCTCGCACTCAACACACAGATGCCAGATACAGGCCAAATGCAGCCGGAAAGCTGAAGCAGCCGCAGTCGCACGCTGGCAACAGGTTTGCCACAGAGGCAAAGAAGCGCGGGCAACCTCCGGAAGCCCACTCAGAAAAAAAGTTACAGGGAGTAACCCATGAGCGATCCATTTCTCGGCGAAATCCGCCAGGTAGGCTTCAACTTTGCGCCCCGGGGCTGGGCCTTTTGTGACGGCCAACTGCTACCTATAGCTCAAAATACCGCGCTGTTTTCGCTGCTGGGCACCCAGTACGGCGGTGACGGACGCACCACCTTTGCCTTGCCCGACCTGCGCGGGCGCAGCCCGGTTGGCATCCATCATGGCCCGGGCTTGAGCCCCATAGAAATCGGAGAAAAAGGCGGTACTGAAAGCGTGACGCTGAACCAGACGCAAATGCCGTCCCATGAACACAGCGCCGAAGCCAGGATTGCCATCCCGGCCAATAGCACCAGTGCCGATACCAACCCGGCACCTGCCACAAACAGCGTACTCGGCCCGGCCAGTAACAGCGGCCGACCCGGCGCCCTGTACAGCAACGAAACGCCCAACACCACACTGCAACCCTTTAACAGCCCCGTGACCGTACAGTCGTCAGGTGGCGGCCAGCCTGTACAGACCCGCAACCCCTTTCTGGGGATGAACTTCGTCATCGCAGTGGAAGGAATATTTCCTTCCCGCAGCTGATGACGCAGGCCGCCCGCCCCGCATCAAGGCAGGGTGGGCGGCACACCAGTATTTGAGAATGCGCCGCCCAGCGGCAACAGCCGGCGCCGAGCGCCTGGATGGATGGTACGGAGACAGCATATGAAATGGTTCGGCTGGTCGGCGAAGGAGGCGGGGGAGCCGATGGATACCCGGCCCGTCACAACGATCCAACCACTGGTGATGGCACTGGAACCCCGCATGATGTTCGACGGTGCCATTGCGGCAACCCTTGCCGACACGCCTGGCGGCAGTGCGGAACCAATCGCCTTGCAGGAGACTTCGGCATCTCCGGATACCGACATTGCACCGGTAACCAGCAGCAGCGACCAGCGCCAGGAAGTCGTATTCGTCGACACCCAGATTCAGGATTATCAGCAGCTGCTGGCCGGACTGCCTGCGAATATTGAAGTCATACTCCTCGATGGCACGAGCGACGGATTGCAGGTCATCGCCGACAGTCTCGCCGGCCGTGAAGGCATCAATGCCATCCATATTCTCAGCCATGGTGACAACGGCCAGGTGCAGCTGGGCAACGCCTGGCTCGACAGTGCAAGCCTCGCCGCGCGCGGCGATCTGCTTACCAGGATTGGCCAGTCGCTGAGCGCAGATGGCGATATCCTGCTCTACGGCTGCAGCCTGGGCGCCGACGGTGCCGGCGTGGAGTTTATCGACGCCCTGGCCAGCACCACGGGCGCGGATATCGCCGCCTCCGATGACCTGACCGGTGCGGCGGACAAGGGCGGCGACTGGGCGCTTGAGTACTCGTCTGGTGCCATAGAAGCTCATTCATTTGATCTGAGTGACTATACCGGTTTGCTCACCGC
>JBFGZM010000193.1:0-7180 GCA_041586815.1 Marinobacterium sp.
AATCAGGTTGTAGTCGGGGTGGGTTTTGTACGCGAAGGTGATCAGGCACATAAAGCAGGATCTCTTGCAGAAGGTGTGTGCTCCAGCACGGAGGCAAGGCCGCAGACCCCTTGGTACTGGGCTCCCGCTTGCCAGCCAGGCCTTTTAGGCTACTATAGGCGACTTTATCATGACTGCTGCAGGGATGTTCCATCATGCTGTTGACCCTAATGATGTATCTGGCGCTGGGCGCCGCGGCGGGTGTGACGGCCGGGCTTTTTGGTATTGGTGGCGGCTTGCTGATTGTGCCGGTGCTGGTTTTTTCCTTTGCTGCCCAGGGAATTTCTGCCGAGATCCTTACTCACATGGCGGTGGCAACATCGCTGGCGACCATTGTGGTTACTTCCATCAGCTCCGTACGGGCTCATCACAAGCGCGGTGCCGTACGCTGGGATCTGTTTCGACCTCTGAGTCTGGGTATTTTGCTGGGGGCCTTTCTGGGGGTGAAAACTGCAGGGCAGCTGCCGGGGGATATCCTGCAAATGCTGATTGGCAGCTTTGCGCTGCTGGTATCTCTGCAGATGGCATTTGGTGCCAAACCTGCGGACAATCCCGGTGCGACGCCAAAGTCCGGTGGACTTGGCGTAGCCGGTGGTCTTATCGGCTGGGCGTCGGCACTGTTTGGCATCGGTGGCGGCACGCTCACCGTGCCCTTCCTTAGCTGGCGCCATGTGCGCATGCAGCAGGCGGTGGCAACATCGGCCGCCTGTGGCTTGCCGATTGCCGTGATGGGCGCATTCAGTAATGTACTGGAAGGCTGGGAGCATCCTGCACTGGTGGACTGGAGTCTGGGGTATGTCTATTTGCCGGCGTTTGTCGGCATCGTGCTGACCAGTCCCTTCTTCGCAGGGATTGGTGCACGCCTGGCCCATCGTTTGCCGGCGCCGGTGTTGCGGCGTGTGTTTGCAGCCTTTCTCGCCCTGGTGGGCTTGCGTTTTCTGCTCGGCAATTTGCTCTGAACAAGGATTACCTTAATGTGGGTACACGATATTAACCCGATCGCACTGGATCTGGGTTTTCTGCAGATACACTGGTATGGCCTGATGTATCTGGTGGGGTTTGCCGCCGCCTGGTGGCTCGGCGTGCAGCGGGCTCGGCGTGCCGGCTCCGGCTGGACCGAGCAGCAGGTGTCCGACCTGATTTTCTGGGGTGCCGTGGGCGTGGTGCTCGGTGGCCGTGCCGGCTATGTATTGTTCTATCAGTTCGATTACTTTCTGGCCAATCCGCTGTGGCTGTTCCATGTGTGGGAAGGGGGCATGTCCTTCCACGGGGGGCTGGTCGGTGTGCTGGTGGCACTGTGGGTCTTCGGTCGCAGGCAGGGCAAGACCTTCTTCGAGATGGGGGATTTTACGGCCCCGCTGATTCCCGTCGGGCTGGGGGCCGGGCGCGTAGGCAACTTTATCGGGGGGGAACTCTGGGGGCGGGCGACCGAATTGCCCTGGGGTGTGGTGTTTCCGCGTGCAGGAGATGGCGTGGCGCGGCATCCGTCCCAGCTGTACGAGTTTGCCCTGGAAGGGGTGCTGATGTTCGCGCTGCTGTGGTGGTTCTCCTCCAGGCCACGGCCGCGCATGGCCGTGTCTGGGTTGTTCCTGCTCCTGTATGGCAGTTTCCGCTCGCTGATCGAGCTGGTACGCCAGCCCGATGACCAGCTGGGCTTCCTGGCGTTCGACTGGTTGACCATGGGGCAGCTGTTGTCCCTGCCCATGATCGTGGCCGGGGGCTTGTTGATGCTGCTGGCCTACCGGCGTAAAGTTAGCGCCTGAGCGAGCCCCCGCCGCCCTGGTGGGCAAGTTCGCATGTTTGCGGCTTTGATGTGGAGTAGTGATGCAGCAGTATCTGGACCTGATGCGCGATATAAAGGTCAACGGTTGTGACAAGGGTGACCGTACCGGCACCGGAACGCGCTCGCTGTTTGGGCGCCAGCTGCGCTTTGACCTGTCGCAGGGCTTTCCGCTGCTGACCACCAAACGGGTGCATATCAAATCGGTGGTATATGAGCTGCTGTGGTTTCTGGCCGGCAATACTGACAACAACTGGCTGAAAGAGCGCGGTGTCAGTATCTGGAATGAGTGGGCGCTGGATAACGGTGATCTGGGGCCGATATACGGCAAACAGTGGCGCTCATGGAGTTGTCCTGATGGCCGCACCCTGGACCAGATTTCCGAACTGGTCACGCAGATCCGGCGCAACCCCAATTCGCGCCGCCTGATCGTCAGCGGCTGGAACCCGGCGGACCTGCCGGACGAAAGTCTGAGCCCGCAGCAGAATGTGGCCAATGGCAAGGCAGCGTTGCCGCCCTGTCATACCCTGTTCCAGTTCTATGTTGCCAATGGCAAGCTCAGCTGTCAGCTGTATCAGCGCAGCGCCGACTACTTCCTTGGCGTGCCATTCAATATTGCGTCCTATGCACTGCTGACCCATATGCTGGCGCAGCAGTGTGACCTGGAGGTGGGTGACTTCGTGCATACTTTCGGTGACCTGCACCTGTACCAGAACCATCTGAACAATCCGGCCATCGTCGATGAACAGCTGTCCCGTGTGCCAGGCAGGCTGCCTGCGCTGCGCATCCTGCGCAAACCCGCTTCGCTGTTTGACTACGCGTTCGAGGACTTCGAGTTTGTCGGCTATGAACCGCAGCCGGGTATCAAGGCCCCGATTGCCATCTGAGGACAGGGAATGAAGCTCGCAATTATCGTGGCTCAGGCCCGAAACGGCGTTATCGGCGTCGACAACAAGCTGCCCTGGCATTTGCCGGCAGATCTTAAGTATTTCAAGCAGGTTACGTTCGGCAAGCCGGTGATCATGGGGCGGCTGACGTTCGAGTCCATTGGTCGGCCGCTGCCGGGGCGTGCCAACATTGTGGTGACCCGCAATCGGGACTGGTCCTGCGCCGGGGTTCAGACCGCGGCGTCGCTGGATGAGGCGATTGAACTGGCCCAGGCGCATTGTGAGGTGGGCGGTGTTGACGAGGCGATGGTGATCGGTGGTGCGCAGATCTACGCTCAGGCGCTGGCGCTGGCGCAGCGCATTTACCTGACCGAAGTGCAGGCTGATATAGCAGGTGATGCCCACTTTCCTGCACTGGCGCAGGGGCAGTGGCGCGAGGTCGAGCGGGCTGACTTCGCCGCCGAAGGCCCCAATCCGTATGATTACAGCCTCCGGGTTCTGGAGCGCGCCTGAGCGGTATCGCCGGGTAAATTTGATTAAACAAGGACACGCTTTATGACGACCCGATCGTTGTTGTCTATCCTGGCTGATGGCCTCTTTCACTCCGGACAGGAGCTGGGAGAGCAGCTGAAAGTCAGTCGTAGTGCGATCTGGAAACAGATGCGCAAGCTCGAGGAGCTTGGTATCGAAATCTACAGTGTGAAGGGGCGTGGCTACCGCCTGCCCGGCGGGCTGGATCTGTTGAATGCCGAGGCGTTTGCAGCAGCGCTGGATGCGGAGGTGGCAGCGAAGCTTGCCGCGTTGCAGTTCGATTTGTCGATTCCTTCTACCAATCTGCTGGCCATGCAGCAGTTGCAACAGCAGCCCGGGCATGGCCGTCTCTACGTGGCGGAGCAGCAGACCGCCGGGCGCGGTCGGCGTGGCCGGGCCTGGGTCAGTCCCTTTGCGCGCAATCTGTATTTTTCGCTGGTATGGCGTTTCCCGCAGGGCGCGGCATCGCTGGAGGGGTTGAGTCTGGCGGTTGGGCTGGGGCTGGCTCGCGGTCTTGCGCGTCTGGGGCTTACGGGGGTTGAGCTGAAGTGGCCCAATGATCTGCTGTGGCAGGGGCGCAAGCTGGCCGGTGTATTGCTGGAAGTGAGTGGCGAGGCATCGGGTGACTGCCAGGTGGTGACAGGTGTCGGGCTGAACATTGCGATGCCTGATGACCTGGCGGTCGATATCGACCAGCCCTGGATCGACCTGCAGCAAATTTGTGGCACGGCCCCGTCCCGGACCTTGGTGCTGGCGGCGCTGGTAAACGAGCTGGTGCCGGTACTGGCGGCCTTTGCAGAATCGGGCTTTGAGCCGCTGGTGGATGAGTGGAAGGCGCTGGATGCCTGCCGTGACCAGCGCGTATCGCTGAATCTGGGCCTGAATGCCGTGGAGGGCATCTGTCGCGGCGTTTCGGGCAGTGGCGCCCTGGTGCTGGAAACAGCCGCGGGGCTGGAGAGTTTCCACGGCGGTGAAGTGAGTCTCAGGCGTCTGTCATGATTCTTGAAATTGATATCGGCAATACCTTTCTCAAATGGCGTTATGCCGATTCGCAGCAAGGCTGGGTGCGCGGGCGGCAGCTGTCCGCACAACTCGAAGAAAGTCAGTTTGACTGCTGGCCGGATGGAGTTACTCGGGTACGGGTAGCCTGTGTAGCGGGGCCGGAGGCCGTTGCGCTGATTACGGGCTATTGCCAGGCTCGCTGGAAGCTGACGCCGGAGTTCGCCCGGGTGTGCGACAAGGCGGCCGGCGTGCGCAACAGCTATGCCGATCCGTCACGCATGGGGGTGGATCGCTGGGTGAGCATGCTGGCGGCCTACAACCGGGTGAGGGACGCAGTCTGTGTGGTGGATTGCGGCAGCGCCATTACCGTCGATTTTGTGGGCGCCGACGGTGCTCACCATGGCGGCTATATTATCCCGGGTGTGCGCATGATGACGAGCAGTCTGCTGGCCAACACGGCCCGGGTCATTGCGGATCAGAGTGCTGATGAGTTTGACATGACGCCAGGTACACACACATCGGCGGCAGTGTTTCACGGTATCAACTTTGTCTTTGATGCCATCGCGCAGCGATTGCTGTTGCAGTTAGCGGCGGACTATCCATCGGCGCGGCTGCTGATTACCGGTGGCGACGGTGAGCTGTTTGCGCGCCTGGCCGGGCGGGGTGAGCATTGCCCTGACCTGGTGCTGGACGGTCTGCACTGGGCGTTGACTTAGCATGTTGCGCTGGCTGTTTCTGCTGCTCCTGCTGGCCAATGCCGTGGTGTTGCTGTGGGCCGCGCTTTTGCAGCGGGAGCCCCGGGTGGCGAGTCCCGAGGTGGTGGTGCAGGGGGTGGAGGTGCGTTTGCTGTCCGAAGTGGAGCCCGGGCAGCTGCGGACGCTGTCCGAGGCGGGTGTGGACCAGGCGCTTTGTGTGTCCTATGTCGGTTTGTCTGCGCGGTCGGATGCCGACCAGGTGGCGCAGCTGATGCAGCGTTATGGTCTGGCGCCTGTTGTCGAGCAGGAAACTGTGCGCCGGGCAGCGGGCTTTGAGCTGGTGCTGACCGTGCCGCAGGATGCCCAGGAGCGTATCGCGCTGATTGAGCGGTTGCAGGCGCTGGGGGTGGTGCCTGAAAGCAGCCCCCGGGGGGCGCAATTGCTGCTGGGGCGCTATGACTTCGAGGCGGAAGCCGAAGCGGCAAGAGAGCCTTTTCTGGGCATCGGCCTGGCGCCCGAGCTGCGGGTGCTTGAGCGCCTGGATGAGTTGTTTGAAGTCGTGCTCCCGGTTGATTCTGATCGAAATTTGTTCAATAAAATCAATCGGGTGCTGCAGCAATCGCATCCAGATGTAAAAATAGAGAAAAAACTTTGCAAAGGGGTTGCAACGCCCTGAGTCGATCAGTACTATACGCCCCACTTCGACGCTGAGCCGGTATAGCTCAGCTGGTAGAGCAACTGACTTGTAATCAGTAGGTCCGGGGTTCGACTCCTCGTGCCGGCACCACGTTCAGCGGCGAAGTAGGTAGTAAGGTGAGGTTCCCGAGTGGCCAAAGGGATCAGACTGTAAATCTGACGCGCGAGCTTCGGTGGTTCGAATCCACCCCTCACCACCATCTACTACCAGATTTTGCCGGCAGGCGGGTATGGTATAGTGGCTATTACCTCAGCCTTCCAAGCTGAAGAGGCGGGTTCGATTCCCGCTACCCGCTCCAGCAGTTGTGCTCATGTAGCTCAGGGGTAGAGCACACCCTTGGTAAGGGTGAGGTCGGCGGTTCAATTCCGCCCATGAGCTCCATAATTCAAATAAAGGGTAGATATAGAAATATGTCTGCCCTTTGTTGTATTTGTCGTTCCGGAAATTCACTCAACGTTATCAGGAATATGGCTGATGGCTAAGCAAGCATTTGAACGTAACAAGCCGCACGTAAACGTCGGCACCATCGGTCACGTCGACCACGGCAAGACCACTCTGACAGCTGCGCTGACGCGTGTTTGTTCTGAAGTATGGGGCGGCGCTGCCGTTGCCTTCGACGGTATCGACAATGCTCCTGAAGAGCGTGAGCGCGGTATCACCATCGCGACTTCGCACGTTGAGTACGAGTCTCCGAATCGTCACTACGCGCACGTTGACTGCCCGGGTCACGCCGACTACGTCAAGAACATGATCACCGGTGCGGCGCAGATGGACGGCGCTATCCTGGTATGTGGCGCAACTGACGGCCCGATGCCGCAGACCCGCGAGCACATCCTGCTGTCCCGTCAGGTTGGCGTACCTTTCATCGTTGTTTTCCTGAACAAGGCTGACCTGCTGGCTGAAGATTGCGGCGGCGTTGATTCTGAAGAATACGCTGAAATGCTGGAACTGGTTGAAATGGAGCTGCGCGAGCTGCTGGACACTTACGAGTTCCCGGGCGACGACACTCCGATCATCGCTGGTTCCGCTCTGATGGCGCTGAACGGCGAAGACGACAACGAGCTGGGTACTACTGCTGTACGCAAGCTGGTTGAAACTCTGGATTCCTACATTCCGGAACCTGAGCGCGCTATCGATCAGCCGTTCCTGATGCCGGTGGAAGACGTGTTCTCCATCTCCGGTCGCGGTACTGTTGTTACCGGTCGTGTAGAGCGTGGCATCCTGAAGGTTGGCGACCAGATCGAAATCGTTGGTGTGCGTGACACTCAGACCACTACTTGTACTGGTGTTGAGATGTTCCGCAAGCTGCTGGACGAAGGTCGTGCAGGCGAGAACGTTGGCGCGCTGCTGCGCGGCACCAAGCGTGACGACGTTGAGCGTGGTCAGGTCCTGGCCAAGCCGGGTTCCATCACTCCGCACACCCAGTTCGAAGGCGAAGTCTACGTACTGAGCAAGGAAGAAGGCGGCCGTCACACTCCGTTCTTCAAAGGCTACCGTCCGCAGTTCTACTTCCGTACCACAGACATCACCGGTGCCTGTGAACTGCCGG
>JBFGZM010000194.1:0-7178 GCA_041586815.1 Marinobacterium sp.
GCTCATGTCACCGAAACCCTGGGCTTTGACGCCTGCATCGATCGTCGCGATCCCGATTTCGCCGCCCAACTGGCCAGCGCCTGCCCGCAAGGCATCGATGTTTACTATGAAAACGTCGGAGGTGCCGTGTTCGATGCGGTGCTGCCGCTGCTGAATACCGGCGCCCGGGTACCGGTCTGCGGCCTGATCGCCAACTACAATGACACCGAACTGCCCGCCGGGCCTGATCGGCTTGGCCTGCTGGCCCGTACACTGCTGGTGAAACGCATCCGCATGCAGGGCTTTATCATCTTTGATGACTACGGCCATCGCCATGGCGAATTCTTCACCCGAATGAACCAGTGGCTGCAGGAGGGGCGTATTCAGTTTCGCGAAGACGTGATTAACGGGCTGGAAAGCGCCCCCCGGGGCCTGATTGGCATGTTGCAGGGTGACAACTTCGGCAAGCTGATCGTGCGGCTCTGACCCACCTGCACCCCACACTTTTTGAACGAGGAACCCAGGTCCATGAATATACTGATGGTTTTGACCTCCCACGATCAGCTCGGCACCACCGGCGAGAAAACCGGCTTCTGGCTGGAGGAGTTCGCGGCACCCTATTACAGCCTCAAGGATGCCGGCGCGACCCTGACGCTGGCCTCCCCGGCAGGTGGTCAGCCGCCACTGGATCCCAAGAGCGATGCGCCGGACTCTCAGACCGACGCCACCCGCCGCTTCGCAAAGGATTCGGATGCGCAGGCGCAGCTGGCCAGCACACTCAGGCTTGGCAACATCAACCCCGCCGACTACGACGCCGTATTCTACCCTGGCGGCCATGGCCCGCTATGGGATCTGGCGCAGGACAAGTACTCCATCGCCCTGATCGAAGCCCTCTACAGTGCCGGAAAGCCCGTTGCCGCGGTCTGCCATGCCCCCGCCGTGCTGCGCCACACCCTGGGCCCGGATGGCAAGCCGCTGGTCGCCGGCAAGAGAGTTACAGGCTTTAGCAACAGCGAAGAAGCGGCCGTGGGCCTCACCGACGTCGTGCCCTTCCTGGTGGAAGACATGCTCGGCGCCAACGGCGGTCTTTACCACAAGAGCGACGACTGGCAGTCCCATGTTGAAGCCGACGGCAACCTGATCACCGGGCAAAACCCCGGCTCTTCCGAAGCCACCGCCCAGGCACTGCTGGCTGCGCTGAAAGCTGAAAGCTGAAAGCTGAAAGCTGAAAGCTGAAAGCTGAAAGCTGAAAGCTGAAAGCTGAAAGGCTATCGAATGAAAAAGGCGCCGGATATAACTCCGGCGCCTTTCTGTGCTTTAGTGGTCTCTGAAATTCCGATTATATATCACACTCTATCTCGCTCTGGAGTTTTTCCAGCTCATCGAGAATACGGACGAATTTAGTACCGAATGGAGTGACCTGATACTCCACCCGCGGTGGAACCTCGTTAAAGCTAACCCGCTCCAGAATGCCAAACCTGATATTCTTTCGCAGGCATTCATTCAACACCTTGGTCGTCAGGCCATCAACGCTGCGCACCATTTCCCCGGGGCGATTGATGCCGTGTGCCAGCAACTGGTACACCGTAAGTGACCATTTACAGCCATAGATCGTTTCAACCATGCGCGCACTGCGCTCGGGCGCCGACCGGGCTGTAAACATTTTTCCTTTTGATTTCATTAACATATACCAAAAAGTACCTACTGCACCACATTGTGCTTAGTTTTCAACAGGCTACAGAGTTGAATAAGCTGAGTCCACATTCTTAACGACCTGTGGAAGCAATCTGATGACAACCCTGACTCAACCTTTGGCTTTAATCGTAGGCGGCTCCAGCGGCATGGGCCTGGCCACGGCAAAGCGTTTGCTTGAACGTAATATTGATACGGTTATTATTGGCAATTCAACCGCCAAGCTAGACGCGGCCAAACAGAAACTTGCAAGTTCAGGCGAGGTTAAAACACTGCAGGCGAACTTGTACGAATCAGACGATGTTCAACGGGTTATTGAATTCGCTGAAAATAACGGCCGACATATTAAATACCTGGTGAATGCCGCGGGCTATTTTAACCCAACGCCCTTCCTTGAGCATAAACACAAGGATTATGACACCTACCTGGATTTGAACCGGGCCGCATTTTTTATTTCCCAGGCGGTGACGAGGAACATGGTGAAACATGGCGGTGGATCGATTGTGCATATTGGATCCATGTGGGCAAAACAGGCTATCAAGGCCACCCCCTCCTCAGCGTACTCAATGGCCAAGGCCGGATTGCATGCGTTGACGCAGCACATGGCAATGGAGCTGGCTGATCAGAACATCCGCGTCAATGCCGTTTCTCCCGCCGTGGTGAAAACCCCCATATACGAAGCCTTCATTGACGCAGATAAAATCGATGAAACCCTCGCCACCTTTGATGGTTTTCACCCCATCGGCCGCATCGGTACGCCGGAAGATATCGCCCATACCATTGACTTCCTGCTGGGCGATGAAGCCAGCTGGGTGACAGGCGCTATCTGGGATGTTGATGGCGGCGTCATCGCCGGTAGAAACTGATACCTGCCAAGCGCAGCAGCGGCAAAATGCCAGGCCTGGGCGCACCATGGCCTGGCGCAGGAATTTCATCGCTCCGGGGGGGGGAGCCATTTCCCCCTGCATAACCTGCCCATTACCGGGGCCAGCGCCCTCGCCTGGCGGTCAGCAATGCCCTCCCTTTGCATCTTCGGGACATGGAAACGGCCGCAGGGTTAAACCATTTTCGCGCAGCCGTGCAGGGTAACACTGTCGTCATGTGGAGACAGTACTATGCCGATATGTTAGTTCCGCTTCGGATGTAGTCAATATGATGTTGAGCACCGCTACCCAGACACCCCCAACCTGCTTCCCCCACCTGGAAAGCATTCTTCAGAACCAGGCCCTGACTCCGTATTTTCAGCCGATTGTGGACATACAGCGGGGGGAACTCATCGGTCATGAAGCCCTGATAAGAGGCCCCATAGGCAGCGAACTGGAATCTCCCGCCGCCCTTTTCGACACGGCCATGGAGGCCAACCTGATGCCCGAGCTTGAAATGCTGTGCCGACGCCTGACGCTGAAACGATTTGCCGAGCTTCGACCCGCAGGGAAGCTGTTTCTGAACATCAATGTATCCTTGTTGCGCTTGCCCGGCCACCCCCATGGTCTGACACGGGAGTGGCTCGAAGAATTGAATATTCCCCAGGATCGCGTGGTCATCGAATTGTCGGAACAACAACCCTTTGATAACAGCGGGGTGACGCTGGAAGCAGTCCAGCACTACCAGGACAGTGGCTTCTGGATCGCCATCGATGATCTGGGCGCCGGCTATTCCGGCCTGAAACTCTGGTCTGAGCTTAGTCCGAGCTATGTCAAAATTGACAAGCATTTCGTACGGGACATCGACAAGGACAATGTGAAGTGGGAGTTCGTCAAGGCCATCATCAATATCGCCCGTTCAACCGGGTGCCGGGTCATTGCCGAGGGCATTGAAACCGAAGAAGAGTTGCGCACGCTGCAAATGCTGGGCGTCATGTATGGACAGGGGTTTCTGCTGGGCAGACCTTCACCGGACCCCGTGGAACCGGGTATCTACCAGTCTCTGAATGAGGCGTCTTCCCGTGACCTGAATACGCGACGTCCGACCGAGACCGCGGCCGTATTGCTGAACACCACCCCGTTTCTTTCGCTGAATGATTCCGTCGCCGTCGCGACCCGCCTTCTGCGCACCCACTCGGAGCTCTCAATGATCCCGATACTGAACGACGGCGAACCGGTGGGGGTGGTGCGCCGCGAAAAGCTCTGGGAAGTCTATTCCAGCGAGTTCGGCAAAGCCCTGTTTGAGCAAAAGCCGGTCACGAAGGTACTCAGCAAGGACTATCTGGCGGTTGAATCCAACACGCCGCTGGAAGAAGTGTCCCAGCTGGTCACCGGGCACGACGAGTTTTATTTGCAGCAGGATATCGTGATTACGCACGCGGGCCGACTGGTGGGCATGGGGCGCGTGCGTGACCTGCTGCGCCATATCACCGAATTAAAGCTGCGGGATGCCCGCTATGCCAACCCGCTGACCCTGCTGCCGGGCAATGTTCCGATCAATGAACAACTGAGTCAGCTACTGAAGGAGCAGTGTGATTTTCATGTCGCCTACTTTGATCTGAACCACTTCAAGGCCTACAACGACCATTACGGCTTCGACCGCGGCGATCAGGTTATCCGCTACGTGGGCAAGCTCATCAACCGTCATGCCGGCACGCCGGATACCTTCGTTGGTCATATCGGTGGCGACGACTTTATTGTCATTTTTCGCCATGCCAACTGGTACAGCGCCTGCCAGGACATTCTGACCGACTTTGAGCGCGGCCTGGGGGAGTTTTACGACCCGCAGCATATCGAGGATGGCGGCATCTGGGCGGAGGATCGCCATGGACAGCGGCAGTTTTACACCCGCATGGGACTGGCCGTCGGGGTCGTGCACCCGGACCCGCACCGCTGCGAAAGTCACGAAGAAGTGTCTCAATTGGCCACCAGCGCCAAAAAGCAGGCCAAAACAGCCCAGTTCGGGCCGCTCTTTGTGTCATCACGCCGGGCGCTCTAGTGTGTTGAAAACCTGCCAGAGCCCTTGAGCCAGATGGCACAAAATGAAAAAGGGGCCTGCGCGTTGGCGCAGGCCCCTTTTTTCACTGTGCAGGGCGTCGGGAACAGGCTAGCAGCCTGTTCCTTGAACCTTACTTGATAAACAGCATCTCGGAGTACTTGGGCAGCGGCCAGACACTGTTCGATACTGTCACTTCCAGAGCATCAGCATGACTGCGGATCCGATCCATCAGCGGGCGGATCTCGTGGGCGCAGTACTGCATGTGGGCCTCGGTAGACGCAAAGTCATGCTTCTCCAGGGCATTCTGCAGCGCACTTACCGCCTGCATCATCGCATCGGCATCGCCAGCGACTTTTTTGGCAACGCCATTGTCCATGCCAATACCCATGGCTGCGGCGCCGGAAAGCGTTGTGCAGAGTTCGGACAGGTAGGTGGTAGCGGCCGGGTAGATAGCGGTGGTCGCCATTTCGATCGCGAGCTTGGCTTCCAGCTCGATCGACAGGATGTACTGCTCGGAGTAAACCTCGTAGCGGCTCTGCAGCTCTACCGCAGACAGCACGCCGGTGCTCTGGAAGAGTTCCTTGACGGACTCTTCCAGGAAAGCAGGCAGCGCTTCGGCGGCAGTCGGGTTGTTCTTCAGGCCGCGTTCTTCAACCGCCATCCTGTGCCACTCGGCGGAATAGCCATCACCACCGAAGATGACATTGCCATGGGACTCCATCAGCTCCCTGAGGACTGCAATCACGGCCGCAGTTTGATCCAGACCGGAATTCAGTGCGCTTTCCAGCTTGCCGGCGATCCAGTTCAGAGAGTCCGCCAGGATGGTGTTCATGGCGACCAGAGGCCCGGATACCGACTGGGACGATCCCACGGCGCGGAACTCGAAACGGTTGCCGGTGAAGGCAAACGGCGAGGTGCGGTTACGGTCGCCAGGATCGCGGGTAAAGGTCAGAATTTCCGACAGACCCAGGTCCATCAGGCTGCCGCCGACAGTCGGTGCCAGGTTGCCCTGCTGGATATCCTTGAAGACTTTTTCCAGCTGATCCCCCAGGTACACCGACAGAATGGCCGGCGGCGCTTCGTTGGCACCCAGGCGGTGGTCGTTGGACGCGGACGCAATCACGGCCCGCAGCAGCGGCCCAAAACGGTGCACGCCACGAATCACGGCGCCACAGAACAGCAGGAAGTTCAGGTTCTTTTCCGGCGTATGGCCTGGATCAAGCAGGTTGCCCTGGGTGGCGTTACCCACCGACCAGTTCACGTGCTTACCGGAACCGTTGACACCGGCAAAGGGCTTTTCATGCAGCAGGGCCAGAAAACCGTGCTTCTTGGCGGTGTTCTTCAATACGGTCATTAACAGCTGCTGATGGTCAGCGGCAATGTTGGCCGACTCGAAATAAGGTGCGATCTCAAACTGCCCCGGAGCCACTTCATTGTGATGCGTTTTGGCCGGGATGCCCAGGCGGTACAGCCGGTCTTCGAAGTCCTGCATGAACACCTGCACGCGCTCGGGGATAGCACCGAAATAGTGATCATCGAACTGCTGGCCCTTGGCAGGCGCGGCACCAAACAGGGTGCGGCCGGCGAGCAGCAGGTCAGGACGGGCCACGGCAAAATTCTCGTCCACCAGGAAATATTCCTGCTCGGCACCGCAGCTGGCGCTCAGCGTGGCGATCTCGGTTTCGCCCATCAGGGACAGCACCTTGTGTGCCGCCTTGTTCATGGCAGAGTTGGAGCGCAGCAACGGGATTTTCTTGTCCAGTGCTTCACCGGTCCAGGACATGAAGACACTGGGAATCATCAGTGTGGGGCCGTTCGCGGTCTGCATGATGTAGCAGGGGCTGGTCGGATCCCAGGCGGTATAGCCACGGGCAGCATTGGTCATGCGCAGGCTGCCGTTGGGGAAAGAGGAGCCGTCCGGCTCGCCCTTGATCAACAGGCTGCCGGTGAATTCGGTAATGGCATGGCCTTCTGCATTGGGCACGATAAAGCCGTCGTGCTTTTCCGCCGTGGCGTTGGTCATGGGATAGAAGATATGAGAGAAGAATTTGGCACCCTTGCCCAGAGCCCAGTCCTTCATCGCCGCCGCCACAACATCAGCGGTGGCAGAATCCAGCGGAGCACCGGTCTGCACGGTCTTCTTCATCGCCTTGAACGCATTCTTGGACAGCGACTCTTCCATCCTCGAGAGGCTGAAAACATCGCAGGCCCAAATTTTGCTCAGCGGCTCCGGCATTTCGACACTGACAGCCTTGCCGTTGGTGATTGCACTGATAGCCGATAATCTGGATGCATTGCCACTCATCTTTATACCCTGTATGCCATGTAATAGTGTGTGCAGGTTCACTGTTCTTCAGGTGCGGCCTGCGTTGCTGTTCTGGGGTTTCGTTTCGGTGCACAGGCGCCTGTATGTCCTGCCGCCTGAACGTGACGAAGCCCAATTGCGCTATTAAAAGCAATTTTCAAACCAATATGCAGACGAAGTCATAAAAACAACATAAACATTTGATATGAATAGAAATATTTTTACACCTTGGTGGCTGATGCTGAACTTCACAGCAAAAGCGCATCAATTAGGCGCACAA
>JBFGZM010000195.1:0-7094 GCA_041586815.1 Marinobacterium sp.
AGTCTTTATCTAAACAATGGTTCCGCGACGAACCCCAATCTGATTACCTTTACCGGTGTTACGAATGATCCGGCTCCGCAGACGATTTTCTGGAAAGGGGGGTCCAAGGACATTAACGATGTGACTGCGTGGTGGTACAGAGACGGCTCGGTACCGGACAAGGATGATATCAGGAATGCCTATGCCGCAGCCTATACGATGCCGCAGGATACAGGGCCACATGAAGCTGGCGATTTGATTGTCTATTTTGGCCTGGACCGTTTTGCCAATAGCGGCGATGCGTTCGCGGGCTTCTGGTTCTTTCAGGATGCCGTGGCGCTCGGTCCGAACAGCCGGTTTACCGGTGCGCATGTAGGGCGGCGGCCAAACCCGGATGCCGGTATGCCGGGTGAACCGGATGAGCTGCCGGGCGATATTCTGGTGCTGGTGGAATATCCGCAGGGTTCCAATGCGATGCCGGAAATCAAGGTTTATGAATGGGATCCGCTGGACATGGATAACGACAACGTTGCCAACAACCTGGACCTGCTTATCGATGTCCTGGACGCCAGGTGTGATACCAATGGTGGCAAACTGGCCTGTGCTACAACCAATACCACCGACCTGCCTGGCGAGCCGCTTTGGACTTATACAGCGAAAAGCGGTACACCCGGTACCCTGCCGTTTGAAAGTTTCTTCGAAGGGGGGGTCAATGTGACCCGGCTGCTGGGTACCACACCCTGCTTTGCCAGCTTCATGGCCGAAACCCGGGCCTCCCGTTCCGAAACCGCCACGCTGAAGGATTTCGTGATCGACGAGTTCCCGGTGTGCGGTATCGATATAAACAAGCAGTGTAATGCCAGCCTCAACACTGCTGGCGATGGTGTCACGGTCAACTTTTTCGGCGATGTTAAAAATACTGGTGGATCGGCGTTTACCGCCTATATCGAAGACAGCCCGGCGGGCTCCAGCATCGATGCGGTTTGTATCGATGATGATGGCACTGCCGGCTGCAGCGTGGGCGATACTGCAGTACCCGATCTGGTAATCAATGCCAACAGTGCGCACTTTACCCTGATCGGTGGTCAGGTGGTGCGCTATGAGGGCAGTTACAGTATCAGTGGGCTTCCATCCGAGGATCCGGCCGATACCATGAAAGCCGAGGCTTACAGCGACCCGGGGGATATCGGCCTCAGCGAGCCGCTGGTGTCCGCAGAAGCATCCACCAGTTGTGGCTATAACGTTAATCCCGAGCTAACGGTTCTTAAGGACTGCGTTGTGACCTTCCTGAACGGTGACAGTGTTGAAGTCACCATATCGGGAAGCGTGACCAATAGCGGGGACGTGGCACTGAGCAATCTGGCTGTCTCGGATGACAAGTTTGGGGCACTGGATGTGGGTACGACAGTACTGGCAAAAGGCCAGGTTGCCAATTTCAGTGATACACAGACCGTCAGCCTGGCGGACCTTGCGGTTATGACATTTCCGCCGGTCAATGGTGTAACGGACATCAAGCTGAGTCACAGTGATGAAGTGACGGCAACGGCTGATGTTCTGGATGACAACGGGGGCGTGGTGGCCAGTGCACTGCCGGCTAGCGATACCGCAGACTGCGACAAGACCATCAGTAACGGTATCGAGATTGCCAAGAACTGCGAAGCGAAGCTTGATTATGACGATACTTCCGGCCGAATCGTAGTGCGGGTGGATGTGTTTGCGACGGTAACCAATACCGGTAGCGAGAACCTCGCGAACCTGTCTATTTCCGATGACCCGGCCGTCAGCTTCGAACTGCAGGGCGGTGGCGCTGTGCCCGGTTCACTGGCTGCAGGAGCAAGCATCGATGTGGTGGGCCGCTACTACCCGGATACCACCGACGGTGGCAATGTAGGGGATGCGGGCCTGGCCAGCTTCTCGGATGAAGTGACGGTCACCGCGGATGGCGCCTTCAGTGGTGTCGATGCCATGGATAGCAACGAAGCGACTTGCGACCTCTGTCCGTAATCCCGATCTGCTGCGGGGCCGGCTTCGGGCCTTGCCAATGCTAAAGAGACGACGGCCCTGGCCGCCGTCTCTTTTTGTTTGCCCGGCACACCGGAGTTTTAATATCCTTCACCGCGCGGCCCGACAGGTATTGAATACTAACCCGGAGGGTTAATAGGTGAAGCAGGGATGTTTCATCATTGGCCGCAGGCCAATGCGAGCGCTATAGAAACCAGCATGTCCGCGCACCTGTGCCCATATTCTTCCTTTTAAGCGCTGTGGCGCGACCTATGAATAGGTAGGGAACCTATTTGTAGGCCAGGTTAATAACAGATTGGCTTACTTGTTTCCCTTGCCGCCGCCCTTGCCGCCGCCCGGTGTCGAACCGTTACTTTGCAAGCTGATATCCACGGTAGCCGTCGCAGTGTCTTGCCCGTCTGTGATGCTGTAGCTGAACTGGTCAGCAGACTTGAAGCTTTTCGCCGGCTGGTACAAAAGGTTGCCGTCGCTGTTCAGGCTAACAGTGCCCTTGCTGCCCTGTTCGAAGCTGAGGACGCTGAGGTGGTCCCCATCAGGATCAGAGTCATTCAGCAATACCGGAATCACAACGGGCTCAATACTGCTGAGCTGAACGATGTCGTCCACTGCAACGGGCGCCGCATTGCCCACCGGTGTTTCGACAACATAGGTCAGCGAACTGCTATTGTCAGGTGCCTGTGCGGTGCTGATTGCCAGATCATAGAATCCGTCCGGCGCACTGTTGCCCGGGGTCACATCAACGGTAGTCGATAGAGTCTGCCCAGGAGCCAGGCTCGGTGCCGCGTAGTTGAAGTGGGTTGCCCAGCCGGCAGGCTGGCTGCTCTGCAGGTTGAAACTGCGTGCGGTACAGGCAGCACTGTCCTGGTTGGTGACATTGACGTTATAGGTGCGTTGCAGGCCTGCCTGGCCCCATTGACTGATGGGCGCCAGGACCTGAACGGTGGGAGCGGCAGAGACACAGCTTGTATTGCCGGCATACTGCACGTCGACAGTTGCCCCCTGTGCTGATACCCAGCTGGTACTCAGGGTAATGCCAGTGGAAGAGTCGACGAACTGCAAGCCGGATTCCAGTGCCGGATCCTGCCAGTCGTAAACGCTGATATTGCTACTGGCCGGCGTCATATCGAGCAGGCGGCTGTAATTTGTGGCGGTCCCTGCGGTGCGCACGATCACGCCATTGCTGACGTTGTCGACGTCCACTTTGGTGCCGTCGAGCAGCATGGCGTCAAAGCCGACAGGTTGGCGAAACTCGACGTAATACCAGCTGCCTGGCTCGTCGGGCTTGGCAATCTTGAGCGCCTTGGTACCCGCAACACTGGTATCGGCGTAGGGCACCAGATCCAGGCTGCCAGATGCGCTGACTTCCCTGATTTCGCTGGTGTCAAACCAGCCCAGGCGTTCCTTGTGGAAAGGATTGAGGTGGCCTTCGCCCTGTTGAAAGCCCAGCACGTCCAGGGTATCCCCATAAATGATGTCGTAGCAGTTGCTTCCCAGTACCTGGGTACCACAATCGCGGGCGCGGGCATGTTCCAGCCCGAGGTTGTGGCTCAGCTCATGCGCGACGTTATGCAAATCCAGCTTGTCGTTGATAAAGGTGTCTGTGGGCAAGCCTCCAACCTGAGCGGAGCCTGCATAGCCGCAGGCGTTTTTGGGGAAGGCAAAGATAAAACGCTGGTACTGTGCGAGATCGAAGCCATCGGCGGTTGCCGCATCTCTTGCCCGGTTTCGCAGTGTGTAGGAATCGCAAACGGTGCTTTCCAGAGGCAGGGTGTACCAGCCTGCGACGTCGCCGCTGAGCCAGGTACGGCCGCTTGAGTTTTCCACTATATAGTCGTTGACTGTTCCGAAAACCTGGGCCTGGGCCTGGGAAGGACTCCAGGGTTGTTCCGGCTTGTCGGTAAAGTTAACCAGTAGCAGCAGTGTCCGTTGTTCGCCGATGGTGTGCGCAAGTGAGGGGGTGATGCTGTTGTCGAGGGTTGTGTTGCTGCCCCCGGCATCAAGCCAGTTAATAGATGCTGAGTCGTTGCTAACAAGGGTGAGGGGGGCTTCATCGGATCCGTCACCCAATAACCATCCGCCAATCATAGCAGGCCCCTGAAGGTGTGCCGCCGGGTGTTCTTGTGCAAATGTAACTTCCAACCGCTCGTTAAATGGCGTCTGAAGAAAGTGTCGTACCCGGTGACGGCCATCGGGAAAATCTTCATAAAAAGACGTGAAGTCGCCTTGTGCTTCCAGCTTCTGTTCCAGCTTCTCTACGACTTCCGTTGGCATGCCCGTCTGTTTGTGTTCAGGAATGGCGACGCGCAATACTTCGGCGGGGTCGGTTGCCATCAGGCCGAGGAGGAAAGCACGACGTTCTTCGGCCTTGGCGACCATCTGCTGCAGGGCGCGGGATTTTTCGGCGCCTTGGGCGCGGGCCCAGCGTTTGTGCAGGGCGAGCAATGCCTGGGTGTGGTCGGCAGCCTGCTGACGCGCCTGTGGGGCGGCAGGTGATGCCGAAGCATCGGCGTTACCATGACCATGACCGTTTCCGGCCAGTACGGGGAGGGTGGTGCAGCCTAATGCGATAGCCAATCCGGTGGCGGCCAGAGTGGCGGAAAATGTAGGCCTGCAAAGGCGCATAGATCTCTCCTGAAGTGGTTATTCAGCAAAGATCCTCTAGCGGCCAATCCGTAAGTGGTTCTCTCCTTCGGCGGTCCGGCGATCCGGGTTCGTACCCTGGGTACGAATCAGGACCCGTAACTTTGCGCCGCCTGATTGCTCAGGCTTTGCCTTTGTCGGGAGAGGATCTTTTCAATAGTAATCTGTTACCGCGGTACTGTTTTCCCGTGGTCGAAACGCTGTTTTTTATATTGTTCAGCCTCGCTCCCTGCATTTCCTTGCTGTACATCCTGGTATCCCTTTTCCGAATGTGCCGCCTTTTAAGGGCGGGTGTAATAAAAATGATACAGTCTTGGCCCGATTAAATGACGCCAAGCTATGGGTAAGAACTATATCATGCCGGGTTGGTCGCTATTTATACAGATGTGGAATATGGCGGCAGGGATATGTCTCAAATATGAACGAATAACTGTGTATCCGTTGCGAAAAAGAGACAGGGGATATTGGGTCTGATGCAGGTTGTAAATGGAATGGAACAGTAGCAATGATTTTACGTCGATGCGGGATGGCATATTGGAAGCGATGCCACATGCTGTAGGTTGGCGCTCAGATTACCTCGTCCCAGAGTACCACCCTGGGGTAGCGGCCCTGGTCGTCGCCAAGATGCTCGCCGGGATACGGCGGGCTGAAATAGTCCGGCAAAGTGAAAGTATCCTCCAGATCCGCGGGCATCTGCGTGGTGGTGCCTGGCTCCGTGCGTTCGTCTCTGCGAGTCCGTTCCCTTAGCAGTCGGCTGCGGTAATAGTGGCTTTTGGAACGGCTCATGATATGGCTCATCTTGTTCAGATATCGGGCTGTGCAGCCTGAGGTGTCAGGTCCGGGTAGAGGTTGATTCCTCACAGACGTGTCCGGCGCACTCATCATTGGATGCCTGTCGTGGGCAAAAACTCCCCGGCAGGCGCTGTTGTCGGCACACGATGACGACGCACATGAATTCAGATCCTGAATATCAGGTTCTGCATAGCTACTGAGTAGTAACCAGCATATTTTGAGCCAATTACCTAACCAATTGATAAGTAGAGGCTTGGTTCAGTGCGTGCGGCCCGGTTGAGGCTCAATCTGTAAATAAATTGAAACAGCGGGACAAATAGCTGTTGCGTTTGATTAGCAGCTGTTTGGCGCAGTGGCGGAGGGCTTGCGGTCTTTATTCCGTGGTTCTCACAGTGCGGGCCTGGATAATCGAGCCGGTCAGTTTGGCTTTTGTGTTATCGCATTTGGTATTTTTCCATCAGGCGGTAGAGGGTGACGCGGGAAACGCCGAGCATGCGCGCGGCTTTGGACACATTGTTGTGACTGAGCTCCAGATTTTGCCGGATGGCCTGTTTCTCCGCCCGGTTGCGCGCATCCTCCAGGGTGATTTGCTGGCCGCTGCTGCAGACAGCCTCATCGAGGCCCAGGTCTTCCGGTGTGACCAGGCGGTTGTCGCTCATGACCATGGCTCGGCGGATGCGATTTATCAGCTCGCGCACATTACCGGGCCATTCATAGGCATTGAGGGCGGCAAGCGCCTGCTGGGTAAAGCCGCGCACATGGCAGCCCTGCTCATTTCGAAACTTCTGGAAGAAAAACCGTGCCAGCAGTTCGATATCGCCATCGCGTTCGCGCAGCGGCGGTACCTTAACCGTGAGTACGTTAAGGCGATAATAGAGGTCTTCCCTGAAATCGCCGGCTTCCACCAGTGTTTCCAGGTCAACATTGGTGGCGGCGATCACCCGGGCATTGACCCGAATGCTGTCGTTGCTGCCCAGGCGCTCCAGCGTCTGCTCCTGCAGGAAACGCAGCAGGTGTACCTGCATGTCCAGCGGCAGGTCACCAATTTCATCCAGGAAAATGGTACCGTCGGCGGCGGCTTCCAGGCGGCCAATCTTGCGTTTGTAAGCGCCTGTAAAAGCGCCTTTCTCGTAGCCAAACAGCTCCGAGTGCACCAGAGAATCGGGTAGCGATCCGCAGTTGACCGCCACAAAGGGGCCCTTGTGGCGTGACGATCGCTGGTGAATGGCACGGGCCACAAGTTCCTTGCCGGTGCCGCTTTCGCCACTGATCATCACCGGAGCTTCGGCGGTGGCCACCTTGCGGATCTGCTGGAATATTTCCATGATGGCGGGGCTTGCCCCCACCATGTGGAATTCGTCCAGCAGCGACAGCTGCTTGTCTTCCAGTTTGCGCAGCCGGCTGATGCCATAGGCATGCCCCAAAGTGGCACGCAGGTACCTCTGGTTATGGTCCAGCGGCAGGGTAAAGTAGTCGTAGAAGTTCTCAAACAGCATGCGCCGGAAGGCATGATCACGCATGACTTCGGGGGTCGTCAGGGCGATCCAGTTGGTGTATTGGTCCTGATGGAAAAAGTCTTCTATTTCGTCCCGGTCCTGGATGGACGGCCAGTCGAGTTTCACCAGGCCCACATGGTAGACATGCGTGCGCAGGGATTCCCG